>JBHHYG010000106.1:0-10018 GCA_046757445.1 Acidobacteriota bacterium | reverse complement strand
GCGCGCGCCTGGCCGCCACCGTAGCAGACTGCCGCTGAGATATGCAGGCTAGAATGGTGAACCCGGCCAGTCGGGCGGGGATTGCGCGGATGCCTGCGGCTGAAGGCACGCTGGAGGAATGAAGATGCGAGTTCATTTGACGATGGCCTGGGTGGCTGCGATAGCCTGCCTCGCAGGCGTGGTCCTGCCGGAGGAGGCGGACATGAAAGGGGCCTGGCGAGCCGAATCCTACATCCTGAAAGAAGGAGTGCGACACACGGTGGACGGCCTGCTCTTTTTCGCCGAGCGAGACTGGTCGGTCCTGTTCTTTGTTACCGGAGCTGATGGAGTTCCCCGGCGGGGCTCGGCTGAGGCCGGAACCTACTTGCTGACTGCAGATCGGCTGGTGTTCACACATCTGTACAATCTTTCCGGTGGCGAGGAGATGGAAGGGTTGCCGGCGAGCGACTGGCGAATGCAGATCAACCAGGAGGAAGATGCTGTGATCGAGCCGGTCCGTGTGGAGATCGCCGGTGATCGACTGACCCTACATTTCCCCAGCGGCAACCGAATGATCCTTCGTAGGAGCTCGTGAGGAGGGAGCCTGGGTATGTCCGAGAAGGCAATCAAGACCGATGAGGAATGGGCCGAGCAGCTCACTCCCGAGCAATTCCAGGTGACCCGGCTGAAGGGCACCGAGCCCCCTTTTTCGGGCCAGTACAACGATTGCAAGAAAGAAGGAGTTTATCGTTGTGTCTGCTGTGGCAACGAGCTCTTCAGCTCGGAGGCCAAGTTCGAATCGGGCTCCGGCTGGCCGAGCTTCACGGCACCGACCAACGACGGCAGCGTCAGCATGGAGATCGATGAGAGCTTCGGGATGCGGCGCACGGAGGTACTCTGTGCCAGCTGCGACGCCCACCTCGGTCACGTCTTCGAGGACGGACCCGCTCCCAGCGGCCAGCGCTACTGCATCAACTCGCTGGCCATAGAGCTAATCGAAGAAGGAGAAAAAAAGAATGAGAGGAGTCCACTGCGTCACGACGCCTCGCATCTGCCCCCACGGCCCCCGTAACGGCCCCCCCAAGGGGTTGCTCCAAAACCTGCTCAACCTGCAGCGAAGGGGCCTGTCTTGACAGAAAGAAAGATTCGCAAGGTGGAGTTTGATGGTGCCTTAGGAGACAGGCTGGCGGGGCGACTCGATCTGCCCAGCGGCGCTCAGCCGGCTGCGCACGCACTGTTTGCGCACTGCTTTACCTGTTCCAAGGATATTCGGGCCGCCACGCGCATCAGCGCGGCGCTCGCAACGCTGGGCATCGGCGTGCTGAGGTTCGATTTCACAGGGCTGGGGAGCAGCGAGGGAGAGTTCGCCAACACCAATTTCTCCTCCAACGTGGCCGACCTCGTCGCTGCCGCTGACTACCTACGCGCCCACCACCGGGCCCCGCGCCTGCTGATCGGGCACAGCTTCGGTGGCGCGGCTGTGCTGGCGGCGGCGAGCCGGATTCCGGAGGCGGCGGCGGTGGTGACGATCGGTGCGCCCTGTGATCCCGAACACGTGCGCCACCTCTTTGCCTCGGAGGAAGAGGAGATTCAGGCCAGGGGGAAGGCTGATGTCTGTATCGCTGGCCGCACCTTCTCCATCCAGGAGCAATTTCTCGAGGATATCGGCGGGCAGCAAATGAAGAAGAAGATCGCTGAGCTCGGCAAAGCCCTGCTGGTCTTCCACTCGCCAGCCGACAAGATCGTCGAAATAGAGAACGCGCGACGTATCTTCGATGCGGCGAGGCACCCGAAGAGCTTCATCTCTCTCGACGACGCCGACCATCTGCTCAAGCGCCCTGAAGACGGTGCATACGTCGCCGGGGTCATCGCCGCCTGGGTAAGCCGCTACCTGAGGCCGAAATCTGCATTGGGCGCGGCTGCCACTGCGGGCCAGGGCGGGAACGAAAGCGAGGAGACCGCTGCGGGAGGAGCCGGGCCATGAGCCTGAAGAGGAGCCCGTCGATCGCTGTTGTATGCGGTGGCCCATCGGCAGAAGCAGAGGTATCGCGGACCACCGGTCGATGTATCGCAGAGGCACTTGGAGAACGGTACGAGAATGTCGCGCTGCTCGAGCTCGAGGAGTTCGTTGCCCGGGGACTCGGCCAAGCCCTGGCGGATGTTGTATTTCCCGCCTTCCACGGGCCTCCTGGTGAGGACGGCACCTTCCAGGGGTATCTGGAGATCCTCCGTGTTCCCTACGTCGGATGCGGTGTGCTCGCCAGCGCCTGCGCTATGGATAAAGTGGTGGCCAAGCAGATCTTCCGCGCCAGAGGGCTGCCGGTGGCAGGGGAGATGGTCTGCTACCGGAGCGAGGGGGCAGCGGTGGCAGCCCGGCGTGCAGTGGAGGCGCTGGGCTCCGACGTGGTGATCAAGCCCTCGAGTCAGGGGTCGGCTCTCGGGGTGCTGTTCGGCGAGGATCTGGATCTGGAAGAGGCCATCGACCAGGCCTTCGCCTTCGACGAGCGCGTGCTCGTGGAGGAACGCATCGAAGGGCGCGAGATCACCGTCGCCGTGCTCGAGCGCAACGGCGTCGAAGCCTTACCGGTGATCGAGATTCGCACGCCGCCCGGCTCCTGGTACGACTACGAGCACCGCTACACCCCCGGACTGAGCGAGCACGTCATTCCAGCGCCGCTTCCAGAGAGCCAGGTTCAGCGCACCCGGGATGTGTCCGTGACGGCGTTCGAGGCGCTGGGTTGCCGTGACCTTGCGAGGGCTGACTTCGTCGTTCCGGCCGAGGGGGAGCCGGTGCTTCTCGAGCTCAACACCATGCCCGGAATGACACCGACAAGTCTTTACCCTGATGCGGCTCGGGCGGCTGGCATGTCGTTCGAGGAGCTCGTCGCGCACTTCGTCGAGCGAGCATATTCACGCAGGACTTAGCCCGCACCTCTCCCCCTCGGGGCATGCGCAACGCCGTCATCGCGGCCATTGCGCCCGCTCGCTTCACGACCCGTTGAGAAATGCGGGCTAGATCACCAGTCCCTCTTTCTGGGTGTGGGCAGAGAACCGTGCCAAGGAGAATCGTTCCAGGGGCAGGTCGGTTTCCTGGCCGGCGACCAGGTGCGCGATGGCCTCACCGACAGCAGGCGCGATCATGAATCCGTGACCGCTGAACCCGGCCGCCAGATAAAAGCCATCGAGGCCGGGTACGGTGCCAAGGATCGGACGATGATCGGGGGTGGTGTCATAGATGCCGCCAAGTACCCGACGGACCGGCAGGTCTGCGAGCAAGGGCAACAGGGTTGCCCCCGCCTGCAGCGCCCGTTCTACAAACAAGAGCTCATCCTCTTCTCCCTTTTCTCTCAGCCAGCCAAGATAGAAGACTCCGTGGTTGAGCTGTTTGCCGGCAAACCCTCGTTCGGGTGCGATGACCAGCGGCGGCATAATCACTTCAGAGTAGGGAGCAGTGAAAGCGAGACGCCGTCGTTGCGTAACAATGGGTAGGTTGACCCCCACGCCGGCCGCCAGAGATACACTCTCCGCACCGGCCGCAAGTATGACGTGAGCGCTTTGAAAACTTTTCCCGTTGGTGCCTACCTCCCAGGCGCCACCGAAGCGCTCCAGCTTGGTCACTTCTTCGTAAATGATTCGGGCGCCTTGGTCGCCGGCGCGCTGGGCAAAGCTGGTGGTAACGCCGTGGCAATCTTCCAAGAAACCATCTTCACTGCAGAAAGTTCCTCCCGACACCGACTCGCAATTCAAATGAGGAAGAAGTGTGTCAATTTCCTCGGGGCTTAATACCTGTGACGGAATCCCCAACCGATTCTGCATCGCTACGTTCTTGCGGAATCGGTTCAGCAAATCTTCTGAATCAGCCAGGAACAGGTATCCAGACTGCTCGAGTTCAAAGGGGTGCTCTGGTTCGAGAATATCGTTGATCTGTTCCCAGAAACGGACCGAGCGCCGAGCCAAGAGGCAATCGGCCTCGCCCTCGAATTGTTGCCGAATGCCGCCCGGACAAATTCCGGTGGCGCCGCTGGCCAGGCTCTTCCGCTCGAACAAGACAACGTCGGTAAAGCCGATCCTGGTCAAGTAGTACGCAATAGCGCAGCCGATGACTCCTCCACCGATTATCGCGACGTCCGTGGTGTCTGCCGTTCTCATCATGCTCGTGACCTGTGTTTCGACGCCATCGCCTTTACCACAGACGTTCCGTTCCTGGCGAGAGCCCGACGCAGCCGGGATTTCTCAGCAAACTACCGTTGAGAAATCCCGGCTAGCGGCGCGTCGGAGAACTCTTGCGGCCTCTGCGCAGTGATCTTTTCAGCATTACCCTGGCGGAAGGGCAAGAAAGGTTTCCTCCACGGCTGCCCCCGTTCGCTGGAGCTGCCGCCACTTTCGCAGAAAAACCAAGCTGGCCAGGCTCATCACCACGAGCCACATCGGCGTAGAGTGAAAGTACCAATCAGATACTTGGGATGTCAGGTCTTTGGCGATGTGGACGACTAGCAACACCGACAAGATCAAAGTCCCGGCCAGTCCTATCAATACCTGAATCCGGCGGTTCCTGACGAAACGCACCTCGCCCGCCAAACGAGGGTTGCGGTGGGGAAGCATGAGCACACACAGGCACATCAGAAGAAAGTTGACCAACATAGAAGTGATCAGAATATCGACGCCCAGGAAGAAGTCGCCCGCCAGGTGGCTGCCAATTATGCCCCCTGAAGCCATGAGGCTGCTCAACAGAATGGCAATGTGGGGTGTTTGCCAGCGATGGTTGACCTTTGCAATCGAGGCTGGGAACAGGCCATCCGCAGCCCAGGCAAACATCAGTCGTGAGACGGCGAGAATCATGGCTGGTAGGTCGTTGATCAGGGCAATCGCCGCGCCGGCGACGATGGCCACCGTCCACCCGGGGGAGAGGAGATAACCCAGCAAGCCCGGCGCCGTGAGGTCGGTGGTCATCGCGCGCTCGGCCATGAAGTTCCATGGCACGGCGTGGTAGATGGCAGCGGTGAACAATATATAGAAGGTCCCTACCGTCGTCACCGAAATCCCGATGGCTAGAGGTAGTGTGCGGTTTGGGTTTCTTGCTTCGCCTCCTGCTTGGGCAATCGAGTCAAAGCCGATGAAGCTGCCAAACAGAATCGCCGAAGCAGCCAGCAATTTCCCCACTTGGAGGGGAACCGACCCGGGGAGTGGCACGGCGACGCCCTCCCGGCGAGCGACGGCGGCCACAAAGTCGGCGTGGTCAAATGAAAAACCTGAAACAATGACCATGGCACCGCCGACGAACATCAGCAACATGAGTGGCACGAGGGTCCGCTCGTAAAGCTTCACCCCGAGGAGATTTACCCCCGTGAAAAACCAGAGAAACAGCAGCGCCAGGGTGACCCTCACGGGTCCTGCGGCTAGGGTGTCGGCCAGTCCTGGCAGCTCTAAAGCGGCGGCAATGTCGCGGAGGAAAGGAATCAGCAGGTAGGACACCACGCCGATGGCAATACAGAGGCCGAACCACTGGGAAAAGCTCGCAATGAATCCGAGAAAGGGATGAAAAGCGCGGCTGGCAAATATGTAGCTGCCGCCCGCCCTTGGCATCGCCGAGGCCAAGATGGCGTAGGCTAGCGCGGCAACGATCGCTGGAACTGCCCCCAAGAGGTAAGCAAAGAGCACGTTCGGGCCGATATCGGGCACATTACGCTGAATCACGACGGGAATGACGTAGATGGCCGCACCGATCATGGAGCAGATGCCGGTGGCGACCAGGCCAGGCAGCCCCAAGCGGCGCGCCAACATCGTGTCCTTCTCCGCCGTTGTCCGTTGTTCGTTGGCTTCTGCCATGGTTTGCTCATTCTGTCCCGAGTCCGGCAACAACCGCCAGCGGGGCCACTTGCCGATGGTTGACTCGCACGCCTCAGGGTGGTGCGGCGATACCCGGTTTCAATGGTGAGAGCCACCCCCAAATTGGTCACTTTTTCCTCAAGCTGCCTAGCCCGAGGCTCTGATCGGTGAAGTTGTCGTGAGCGAGGGTGAGATGGCCGGGGTGCGCGCAGCTTCTGTGATCCCTGTTTACGAGGGTCCCGTGCCCAGCGTCAGCAGGGCGCAGATGATCGAGGTGGATCGCGCCATGGTCGAGGACTTTCACATCGAGCTGATCCAAATGATGGAAAATGCCGGTCGGAATCTGGCGCGCCTGGCTCGAGATCGATTCCTGAATGGCAGTGTCGAGGGCAGGCGGATCGTCGTGCTGTGCGGCAGCGGTGGCAACGGTGGCGGCGCTTTGGCCTGTGCTCGCCACATGTCGAACCGGGGTGCCGAAGTGCAGGTGTTGCTGAGCAAGGAGGCCGCGGCGTTCGAGGGGATTCCCGCCCGACAGTTGGATATTGTCCGACGGATGGGCATACCCATCGGGGTTGCGGGGCCGGGGCTGAGATCCGAACAGGACAGACCGGCGGATCTGCTGGTGGACGGGATCATCGGCTACAGCCTCCGGGGCGAGCCCCGTGGCGGGGCAGCACAGTTGATTTGCTGGTCCAACGAGCAAGCGACCCCTGTGCTCGCCCTCGATCTTCCCTCGGGGCTGGATGCCACAACCGGCGAGGTTTTCGATCCCACAGTCCGGGCGGACGCGACGATGACCCTTGCCTTGCCGAAGGTCGGCTTGCTGGCGCCCACGGCCGCGACGCACCGGGGTGAACTCTACGTGGCTGACATCGGCGTTCCGGCGGCGCTATACGCACGGGCCCCGCTAGGTATCGAGGTGGCTGATCTTTTTGCCCACAGCGAGGTCATCCGCCTCGATGTGAAGTAGCCTGAATATCTCGACGGTTTGCTGCTGCGGGCACGGCAAAGGGCACGCTCGCCGCGTTGCGCTTGCTCGGCCTCCTCGACGTATTGTCAAATACGCCTGCGGAGCCCTCTCGGCGCGCGCCGCCGGGGGCCGCGAGGAGCGGATCTTCCGACGTTCTGCTGAATCGTCTCGGCTGCCGTAAGTCGAGTGGATCACGCCGATGATCAACGAGCTCGATGTCACCCTGACCGACTACGGGTTGGCGATCGAGTGTGCGCTCTTGGCCTGGTTGCTGGTTCGTCGCGGTCGAGAACCGAGTTTCCTGCGCGCCTGGTTCGGGCTGTTCTTCGTGGCGATCAGCGCCGCCTCACTGGCAGGCGGCACCGTGCATGGCTTTTTCCCGCAGCCGGGGATGCTCGCTTTCAGGATTCTCTGGCCCCTGACCCTCCTGGCCATCGGGCTCGCCGCTGTAGCGGCTTGGATGGCGGGACTGGGCATTCGACGCTCGCCCATGACGGCCCGCTCCGCCGGCCCGTGGCTGTTGCTGGTCTTTCTTGTCTACGCCGCGGTGGTTCTCTTCGTCAGCCAGCAATACCTGGTGGCAATCATCGGTTACCTGCCTGCCGCGGTCTTTCTGCTGTTCGTTTTTTCTGCCGCCTTCAGGAGGACGATGGAGCCGTCGGTGCTGGCGGGAGTTGTCGGGCTGGCGCTGACCTTCGTGGCGGCGGGCATACAGCTGGCTGGGGTCGGGCTGCACCCGAGATACTTCGACCACAACGCGCTCTACCATCTGGTCCAGGCCGTGGCGCTGTACCTGGTGTATAGAAGCGCTCGCTGGTTCGTGCAGCGACAGGCGTAGCTCGCATTTCTCATCGGGCTAAGAACATCGTCGGGCAACGACGCCACGCCCCTCGACGATCAGGTTCAGGCAACCGGATGGCACTCTTTCGATCCGCTCGACAGCGCCGGATGGCCAGCGGACCTCGAGGTTGCCATCGAGCTGGTCGCCGAGCCCGAAGGTCAGAGTGGGGTCGCTGGAACCGAGGTAACCGGCGGCGGTCTCTACTGTCCGAGTGAGGGAGCCAGCAGCCGATATCAGCGTCACCTGCGCGTCGTTGCCATCGCGGTTCGAGCGGCGGCCGACGAGGTGAACCTGCAGCCAACGGTTACCTCGCGCCTGGTCGTTGCGCAGAAGGGTAGGCCTGTCGTCGATGTTGGTGACCAGAATGTCCTCATCGCCGTCACCATCGTAATCGGCGATCACGGTGCTGCGGCTGGACTTGACGCTCTCCATGCCCGTGCCCGCGGCCTTGCCGATGTCCACGAAGCGACCGACTACATTGGCGAAGATCTGGTTGCGCTGCGCATAGGTGGTGCCGATGTCGCGGCCGTCGACCTGTGGGTATACGTGTCCGTTGGCAATGAACAGATCGAGATCCCCGTCGAGGTCGAAGTCACGAAGGCTCGTTCCCCAGCCTAGATAGGCGAGGGTCGGGAGCGCCAAACCCACCGCCTGCGTAGCGTCGCGAAAGGGTGGTGGCTGAATGTTGCGGTAGAGGGTGTCGACATCGTTGGAGAAGTTGGTGACGACGATGTCGTCGTCACCGTCGGCGTCGTAGTCGCCGGCGGCGATACCCATGCCCGCTTGCTCCTGGCCGTCGCCACTGTAGGCCACGCCGTAGAGGAGACCATCCTCCTCTAGCTCTCTCTTGCCCTTGTTGAGGAACAGCAAGTTGGGGGTGGCGTCGTTGGCCACGTAAAGATCGATGCGGCCGTCGTCGTCGGCGTGCAGGGGCATTACTCCCAAGCCATAGAAGGCCGTATCACGGACGACACCTTGGCTGGAAGGCTCGAATCCCAAGGCACCATCGTTCCAAAACAGGCTGTCGCTGGCGCCCTCCATGCCGGATGGCCCGCAAAACCCGGGCACGCCCATGAAGGTGCACTGCTGCTTGCCATCCAAGAAGGGTGCTGCGGTGTCGAAAACGACGTAGTTGGCGATGTAGAGATCGAGGAAGCCATCGGCGTCGAAATCGGCAAAGGCCGCCGAGGTGCTCCAGCGTGGATCGTCGGCGTGGGCGGCGAGAGTGATGTCGGTGAAGGTGCCGTCACCGTTGTTCCGATACAGGCGATTGGCGCCGTAGTGGGTCAGGTACAGATCGGGCCAGCCATCGTTGTCGACGTCACCAACGGCAACACCGCCGGCCCAGCCGGGATCGGCGACTCCTGCCGCTCGGGCGATGTCGTGAAAGTTGCCATCGGCCCCTTGCCGCAGCAGTGAGTCTACGGACCTCCCGGTTGGCTCGATGGCGCTGCCGCCGTTTGCCAGGGGCATGTAGCGGGCCGCGTTGCCGTTGGCGAGCATGACGTCTAGCCGGCCGTCGCGGTCGTAATCGACCCAAGCGGCGCCGCTGCCTGTGGTCTCGAGAATGAAACGCTTTTCGGTCCGTCCGCTGACGTTCACGGCAGTGAGGCCGAGCGTGGATGCAACGTCAACGAAGGGGCCGACCTCGGGATCGATCAGGTCACGGGCGCGGGACCGAAGGCGGGTAATCTCTGCTGCATCGCCGGGACGGTATGCTAGGGCTTCGTCCAGGGTTGCCAGAGCTTCCTCAGCGCGTCCCTCGTTGATCAGCACCCGGGCCTGCATGAGCAGGATCTTCCCGTGCTCGGCGATGCCTTCGGCGAGCCGTGACTGTTTGACCACGGGTTCGTTGCGCGAAAGCTCTTGGGCGCGTTGCAGGGCGTCGGCCGCACCCGGTTCTCCTCGACGTTGCAGGGCCTGTGCCAGGGCCACCCATGCCTGGCGGTCCTCGGGGTCTCGGGTCACCGCCGCCCTCAGCGCTTCGACCGACCGCGCGAAGTCCCCTAGCAGCAGGCGCGCCTTGCCGAGATACCGAAAGGTGGCAGCCGTCCAGGATGACCTGGGAATTTGCTCGACGGCGGCAATGGCAGCTGCGGCGTCGCCCAGGGATAAGGAGGTGCGGGCGACGGCCAGATGAGCTTCGACTCCATCAGGATCGAGCTTGGCCGCCTGAGCGTAGGCCTGCCGCGCTTCCTCTGTGCGCTGCAGGCGCTCGAGCGCCAATCCGCGCCGTAGATGAGCGACCGGCCGGTCAGGTGCCAGCGACAGCGTTCGGTCGAAGGCCGCCAGCGCTTCGACATAGCGGGCTTCTTGCACATAGTAGCTTCCCAGCACCAGCCAAGCTCTGGCGAAGTCGGGGTGGGCATCGAGGATGCTTGCCAGTTCCTTGCGGGCCTCCT
>JBHHYG010000105.1:0-10036 GCA_046757445.1 Acidobacteriota bacterium | reverse complement strand
GCAGTCATCGCGGCCCTTGCGTACGCGCAGCCGCGAGCCGTTGAGAAGTTCGGGCTAGGGGTTCACTTCCTCATTCCAGTTTTTCAGCATCTCCAGCTCCTTGCGCAGGGCGTTGCGATCCACCTGGGCTTCTTCGCGTGAGATCTGCGCGGCGGCCGCTTCTTCGAAGGCCGGGACCTCGTGCAGGCGGGCTTGCAGGATGGCGCAGGCCGCCTGGCGCAGACAGGCGACCTTGCGGCGTCGCGAGGCGGCGGTCAGCTCGGGCTGGCGGTCGAGCAGCGGGCGAAGCTTTTCTTCTCGCCAGCGGTCGGCCAGCTGCTGGTGGTCGGCGAGGACGCTCACCGGCGACACATCGATGCCTTCGCCGACCTCGGTGTCGAGGTGGGCACGCGTGTAGTCGACAAGGTGGCTGCGTTGCGCGGGGCTCAGCTGGTCGGCCTTGCTGATGATCATCATCGCTGGCGAGCCCGACTCGTAGAGGGTGCGCAAGAGGGAGACCGCGTTGCGGGTGAGCCCGGTGTTGGCATCGACCAGCACGACCGCCAGGTCGCAGCGCGGCAGATAGGCGAGGGTCTCCACCTCACCTGAGACCTCGAGAGCGCCGAGGCCGGGGGTGTCGGCGAAGACGACGCCGCTCTCGAGCAGTTCGGCGGGGTGCTCGACGAGAACGGCCGTTACCTTCTTGGTGTTGCCCGGGTTCTGCTGCTCGCTGGTGAACTGCGCCAGCCGCGCCAGGTGGGCCTCTTCGACCCGCCCGCCGGCAAGATGGATCAGCACCCTGGCCCGGTGGCCGTATTGCACGCGCACCGGCACCGAGGTCACCGGGGTTACCCCCACGGGCAGCACCGGCGCCTTCAGCAGGTAGTTGAGCAGCGACGACTTGCCCGAATTGACCTGGCCGAAGATGCCGATCTCGAGGTGGTCAGATGTGATGCGTTCGGCGATGGCAGCGAGGGTGGGAAGAAGCTCGGCCAGCTCGCACTCCCGGATGACTCGCTCCAGCTGCCGCAAGAGGCGCCCATCGTGGCTGGTCCTTTCGAGTCGCTGTAGCCGCTCCTGCAGGTCCTTACCGAAATCGTCGGCGACGTACACCTGCATCCGACGCAGATTCTCCTGCAAAAGCTGCGAGATTCTCTCGAGCTGGCGGGAATCCTCCTCGGCGATGGCACCGTAGCCTCGAAGGTGGCGGGGTTTGAGCTCTTCGATGGCGATCTGGGCGAACTGAAGCGAGGTGCGAAACCTGTGCAGGGCGCCGCTGCGGGCCGTTGGCAGGACAATCGCCAGCTCCTTCAAGATCGCAGCCATCTGCTTCTGTAGCTGCTGCAGGTGCTCGTCGATGGCCCGGCATTGCGCCGGCGAGGCATCCGGCACGTACTCCTGGAAAGGGGAGGCGGCGCTCTCTGGCGCCAGCGTTTCCCGGGCTGCCGACAGAAGCTTGTCGACATATTTGAACTTCGCCAGGATGTAGCGCTGATGGTTCTCGTTCAGCGGGGACATGGGCGGCTGTCATCATCCGGGGGTGGATGAGAGGGCGTCAAAAAGGCTCCCGCCAGCTCTCCTGGCAGGAGCCTTCGGTCTCTCCACCGGTCCCGCCAGGCGCCTCGCTGGCCTGGACAGGAGTCATCAGCCCTGCGGGCGGTTCTCCGGCGGACTCCATCACCTGGCGATCTTCGACGTACCTGCCGCCGAGCCGCCATGGTTATAGTTTAGCAAGGCGGGAGGCTGAGCCCAACAACCCAGCGAGCGGAGCTTGGCGCCGGCCCGGGCTCAGCACCTTCGTTGTATGCACGATTACGAGTTTCCGGAATCTGCGAAGGGTTCCAGCCCGGGACCGTTGACGCGGCGACGGTGGAGTCCTAGGATGGTTGTTGCAAGGGGGAAGACCCACCGGGCCCCGCCAGGTCGAGAACGACCGGGCGGGGTTTTTTCATCGGCCCCGTAGATCGAACAGTGCGTTCCGACTTTTGGACCCGGCCACGCGTCTAAAACAACGGGCGCTAGGTGTTCCCGAGATCTTTCCGCCATCCGCAGAGGCTGGGTTTCCCAGGAGGTGTCCATGGACGAGCTACTGCAAGACCTGCGCTACGCGGGACGTTCGCTGGCCAATTCACCCGGCTTCACCATCGTCGTCGTCATCACCCTGGCGCTGGCGATCGGCTCCAACTCGGCGATCTTCAGCGTCATCGACGGTGTGCTGCTGCGACCGCTTCCTTACGACGAATCCGGCCGCATCGTTCGGGTGGCGGAGTCCGTGCCAGGTGGCGATAGCCGCGACCTCGAGGGTATCGCCTCGCAGCGGCTCTTCCTGGCCTGGCGCGAGAACGGCTCGTCCTTCGAGCGGATGGCCATGTATTCCAATCAGACCGCCACCATGACCGGCCTCGACGAACCCGTTCGCGTCTCCGGCCTGGCCGTGTCGCCGTCGCTCTTCCCTCTGCTGCGGGTCGATGCGGTCAGCGGCCGAACCTTCACCGCGCAGGAGGACCGGCCCGGCAACGACGGCGTCGTGCTGCTGAGCCACCGCGCCTGGCAGCGTTATTTCGGCGGCGATCCCGACACACTGGGCCGGCAGATTATCCTCGACGACCGACCCCGCACGGTGGTGGGGATCATGCCTTCGGGCTTCGCCTTCCCCGATGCCAGCGTCGAGTTCTGGGTGCCCCTGGTGGTCCGTACGCTGGCCGAAGGGGAGAACCCGGAGGCGGGGGGCCGATCCAGTCAGCTCGAGGTCGAGGTTCGTACTGAGGTGCAATCCGGGCAATCGGGCACCGGTGGAGGGCAGGGCCAGCCACCCCGCGAAGAGCGCCAATACGAGGTCTGGGGACGCATGGTGGGTCGTCTGGCGACGGGGGTCTCGCTGCAGCGCGCCGCAGAGGAAGGCAACGCACTGGTGCAGGGGCTGCACGAGGGCGAGACCGGAGGCGAGCAGCGCAAGGTCAGCCTGGTCGGCTTCCAGGAACAGATCGTGCGGCCGGTGCGGTCGTCGTTGTTGATCTTGATGGGCGCGGTGGGCTTCGTGTTGCTGATTGCCTGCGCCAACGTCGCCAACTTGTTTCTGGCCCGCTCGGCGGGGCGAAGGAAAGAGACCGCGGTGCGCGCGGCGCTGGGCGCCGGCCGCCTGCAGCTGGTGCGCTTTCTGCTCCTCGAGAGCCTGCTGCTGGTGCTGCTCGGTGGCGCGTTGGGACTGGTGCTCGCCTACGGCAGCTTGAGCCTGCTCGATCTCCTCGCTCCGGAATTCATCCCGCGGCTCGACGAGATCGGCATCGACATCGGGTCGTTAGAGTTCACTCTGGTGGTATCCCTGCTCGCAGGAATGCTGTTCAGCCTGGTACCAGCGCGTAGCGCCGTGTCGCTGGATCTGGTGCGCTCGCTCAAAGAGAGCGCGGGCGCGACAGGGCGCACCAAGCTGTTGGGCCGTGACCCCTTGCGCAAGTTGCTGGTTGCCGCCGAGGTGGCGCTGTCGGTGGTGTTGCTGGTAGGGGCCGGCTTGCTGGTGAACAGTTTCGTGCGTCTGGTCACCGTCGATCCCGGCTACGACACCGAAAACGTCCTGCACCTGCAGCTTCGCCTGCCACCTTCCAGGTACGCGAGCGCCGCTGCGCACATTAATTATTACGAGCAGCTCGTCGCCACGCTCGGGCAGCTCGGCGGCGTCGAGTCGGCAACCGTGGTCAATCAACCGCCGACCCTGCGGGCGAACATGCAGGTGGCGATCAACGTCCAGGGTCGCGAGTCGCCGACGCCCGCGCGGCGACCGTCTCCGGTGGGAGTGCGCCTGGTGGGGACGGGCTACTTCGATACCCTGGGGATGCGGGTGGCTCGTGGCCGCGGCTTCGAGCCCGGCGATCGCGCCGGCACGCAGCCGGTGGTGGTATTGAGCCAGTCAGGCGCTCGGACGCTGTTCGGCAGCGAAGATCCGGTGGGGGGAAACCTGCCGTTCTTCTTCTTCGGCAACGAGCCGCTCGAGATCGTCGGCGTCGTCGACGATGCCCGCATCGGCGGCGTCGATCCGAAGCCGCAGCCGGAGATCTTCATTCCTTACCAGCAGGGTCCAGAGCGGATGATTCCGGCGATCTTCAGCACCACCCATCTGCTCGTGCGCACGCGGCCCGATCCACTGAGCCTGCTACCGGCGATCCGCACCCAGCTTCGACAAATCGACGCCACCGTCCTGGTCTTTACCGCTGCCACCTTGCGCGACCAGCTGGCCGAGTCGGTGGCGGAGCCGCGCTTCTACGCCAGCCTGGTGACGGCCTTTGCGGCCCTCGCCCTGGCCCTGGCGGCGGTCGGCATCTACGGCCTGCTCTCCTACTCGGTGCAGCAGCGTTTGCGAGAGACCGCCATCCGCAAGGCGCTCGGTGCTTCCGCCGGGCAGATCCTCCAGCGTGTTGTGGCGCAGGGGATGGTGCTGGCGGCGCTCGGCCTGCTCGTCGGCCTGTCGGCGTCGGTGGCGCTCACCCGCCTGCTCGAGTCGATGCTCTACGAGATCGGACCGACCGATGCGGCGACCCTGGCCGCTGTTTCCCTGCTCCTACTTCTGGTCGCCTTGGTGGCCGTTTACCTTCCGGCGCGACGGGCGATCAGGATCGACCCCATGGATGTGCTCCGCTACGAAGGATGAGAGCTGCGCAGACTGAGAAGTTCGCGGCGCTGATGCGGCATGTGCTCGACCGCAGCGCTTTTTATCAGGATAAGTACCGACAGTTTCCCTGGACGAGCGAGCGGCCGCCTGACCTGGAGGAGTTGGTCAGCCTGCCCTTCACCACCAAGGCGGAGCTGGTCGAGGACCAGCGCCGGCAGCCACCCTTCGGCACCGTCCTCACCGAGCCGTTGGAGCGGTACACGCGCGTTCACCGGACCTCAGGGACCGCCGGGCAACCGCTGAACTGGCTCGATACTGCCGCCAGCTGGCAGTGGCTCATCGATTGCTGGCTTGAGATCTACCGCGCCGCCGGCGTCGGTGCCGACGATCGCATTCTGGTGGCCTTCTCCTTCGGGCCCTTCATGGGCTTCTGGGCCGCCTTCGACGCCGCCTGCCAGCTCGGCGCCCTGGCCATTCCCGGCGGCGGGCTGAGCTCCCGGCAGCGGCTCGATATGCTCGAGGAGCTCGAGGTCACCGTCATCGCCTGCACGCCCACCTACGCGTTGCGGCTCGCCGGGCAGGCGAGCGAGGAGGGACGGCGGCTGGCCGAGGGGCCGGTGCGCATGCTCATCCATGCCGGCGAGCCCGGTGCCAGCGTCGCCACCATCAGGTCGCGCATCGAATCGGCCTGGGGAGCGCGGTGCGTCGACCACGCCGGCGCCACCGAGGTCGGGGCCTGGGGCTACGGCTGCGGGCACGAAGACCACCTACACATCATCGAGGCGGAGTTCATCGCCGAGGTGATCGATGCCGACAGCTCCGAGCCGGCGGCGGAATCGGCGGAGGGAGTAGAGGCGGGGGAGCTGGTGATGACCAGTTTGGGTCGTCTCGGAAGCCCGCTGGTGCGCTACCGCACCGGCGATCTGGTCGAGCTGTCGCGCCTTCCTTGTGGCTGCGGTCGGCAGACCGCCTACCTGCGCGGCGGCGTACTCGGCCGCATCGACAACATGCTCATCGTCCGTGGCGTCAACATCTTCCCCAGCGCCGTCGAGGGCATCATTCGAGAGTTCGCCGAGATCGACGAGTTCGAGGTACGCCTGGAATCAAAGCGGGCGATGGGCGAGCTGGTGATCCTGGTCGAGGTCATCGGTGGCGACCCGGCGCGGGTCGGCGACGATCTGTGCGAGCGCATCCACGACAAGCTGATGTTACGGCCCAAGGTCGAGGTGGTAGAGCGCGGTACCCTGCCCCGCTACGAGCTCAAGGCGAGGCGCTTCAAACTGCAATCCTAGCCCGGACTTCTCAACGGGTCGTGAAGCGAGCGGGCGCAGGGGCCGCGAGGACAAGGCGCGCGCCGGTTCGAGGGCGCAGGCGTACTCGTGCAGTACGTCGAGCCCTCGAGCCAAGCGCAACGCAGTCATCGCGCGCCATTGCAGCCGCGCAGCCGCGAGCCGTTGAGAAATGCGGGCTAGCCCGGTCATCTCCACGACAAGCGGCTCGTCGGCTGTTCTTCCGCAATCGGTCACTTGTTGCTGGCGCCGCTTTCCTGCGTCAGTCGCTCTCTCTTCTGCTCCTCCACCATCCTCGCCACATCGGCCAGCAGCCTTTTGGCGTCGTAGACGATGCCGTCCTTGATCGTGTACTTGATGCCGCCGACATGCTCCGGCCGGCCGGTCTGATCGTTCAGCTTCAAAGCGCCGGTGCCGTAGAGGACCTTGAGGTTTTCGAGTGGGTTCTGATCGACGATCACCATGTCGGCGAGCAGGCCTGCTCTGACGACGCCGAACTCGACGGGGACGCCCTTGGGCTCGTGCAGCGTCAACGCCCCGTTCATGGTGGCGGCCTGGATCACCTCGAGCGGGTGGAAGCCGGCCTCCTGCAGCATCTCCAGCTCGTTGACGTAGCCGAAGCCGTAGGTCTGGTAGATGAAGCCCGAGTCGGAGCCGGTGGTCACACGTCCGCCCATCTTCTTGTAGTCGTTGATGAGCTGCATATACACCTTGTAAAAGTTTTTCCAGGCGACCTCGTCCCAGGTGGTCCAGTAGTACCAGTAGGAGCCGTGGGAGGCGCGGCTCGGGGAGTAGTAGTCCATCAGCGAGGGTAGGGTGTAGCGGTCGTGCCACTCGGCGGTACGAAAGCGCATCAGGTCGCGGCCGGCCGAGTAAATGGTCATCGTCGGGTCGAAGGTCGTGCCCAGCTCCAGATGCTCTTTCAAGTAGGCTTTCCATTCCGGGCTGCCGGGCGGATAAATCTTGTCCCACAACCGCGCCACCTGGCCGAAGCGGTGCTGCTCGTTGGCATAGTTCATATCCACCGGCCACGGCTGCACCACGTAGTCTTTCAACAGCGCCTCGAAGTGGCCGTAATAGTGGGTGACGGTGCCGAGGCCGAGGCGGGCGGCGTCGATGGCGTTCATCTGGGCGACGCCGGTTTGCGCGAGATGTGCCGTGGAGCCAAGCCTTAGGCTCTTGGCCTCGTCCAGCAGCGCCGCCATGATCTCGGGCCGGAAGGAACCGAGCTTCAGGCCGTCGGCGCCGTTGGCGGCGGCGTTGCGCACCCACTCCCGGGCCTCCTCGGCGGTGGCGAGGCTTCCGGGGGGCCGCTGATAGTTGAAGATGCGCGGCGCGACGATCTCGTTGCGAGCGCTACGTTCTTTCTCGCTGACCGTCCAGTTGTTGGGCCCGAGGGGGACGCCACGGACGGTGGTGACGCCATGCGCCATCCACAGCTTGTAGGTGTACTCCGCATCGGGGTTTTTGGGCGGGCCGCCGGCGTGGGTGTGCATGTCCACGAAGCCCGGCATCAGGTACATGCCGGTGGCGTCGAGCTCGAAGTCAGCGTCTTCTGGGGCTCGGTTCGAACGCGGCCGCAGCCCCGGGGTTCCCGCCGCACGAATCGCCGTGATGCGGTTGCCCTCGACGACGATGTCCACCGGCCCCCGAGGTGGTCCGCCGGTGCCGTCGATCAGGATCACCCCGCGGATGACCATCTCAGAGAAGGGCCCCTTGCCCTCGTCCGACCTGCGGTCCGGAGCCGGGTTTATCTGCCCTTGGGCCAGCAGCGTCGTCGAGCTGCTCAAGCCGAGGGCCAGAGCGAAGCAGAGTATCGTTCCCCAACGGATGATCGAGCGTGTGGACGGCATGGCTCCTCCCGGTTCTGATGCGGATATGCTCGCTAGCCAAGTATGCACGGCAGAACCATAGCGGCGCGTCACGGGGCTGACAACCGGGAGTCGATGGCCGTCCTATGGACCCATCGACTTGGTCTGGGGCGGAAGCCGGCAAGGGCGAGGGTAAATCTTGACGATGGACGAGACGAAGTCGCGCCACGAGGGTTATAGTCCTTGCGGTGTCCTGCGTCGAAGTCCCCGTGGCACTTGCGTGGACACTGGATCCACGCGCTGCTGTCGGCAGCGTCGTGGCGGCTCCCACGTGGGCTTGGGCGGCCCAGGGAGCCGGGCGGGTGGGGACCCGCCGGTTGCGGAAACGCCCGGAGAGGAGGTGGTCCAGTGGATTCTGACAAACACGGCTTAGTGGAGGTGGCGTCCCTGTAAGGGGCTTCGTGGCGTCTGGTGCGCCGAGAGGATCGTAGCCCCGCAAAGGGGGTACCCAACGCCACCGCTGCTGATCTCGAGGGCCCCGGTTCCGAGCTTCGGCGCCGGGGCCCTCTCTATAGTGTGCTTTTCAGTCGCCGGCACGCTGATGACCTGCGTACCCGTTCAGCAAGGAGCGTCATCCGATGACACACTGTAAGCTCTGCGTCTTCCCCCTCGTGAGCCTCCTGGTTGTTGCCTGCGGCGTTCTCCAGCAGCCGGCACCAGGCGGTGGTGGTGCGGGTGGTAAGGGCGCTCGCCCTGCCTTCGAGCTCACCACCGAGGAGAAGTTCGATCCGCAGTCGATCGCCGCCTACGACGGTGACCATCCATCCATCTACGCCTACATCGACGAACACCTCGACCAGCACCTGGCCAACATCCAGCGCTGGCTGCGGCAGCCGTCGATCAGCGCCCAGAACAAAGGCATCGCCGAGATGGCGGTGCTGCTGCGCGGCGATCTCGAGAGCCTGGGCTTCGCCGAGGCCGAGCTGGTTCCGACCGCCGGGCACCCCGGGGTGTGGGGCTACTACGACGCCGGTGCTGACAAGACCCTGATGGTCTATCTGATGTACGACGTCCAGCCGGTCAACCCCGAGGACTGGCGCTCGCCGCCCTTCGAGGCGCAGCTCGTCGACCATGAGCTCGGCAAGGTGGTGATGGCGCGGGGGGCGATGAACCAGAAAGGACCCGAGCGCGCCTTCCTGAACGCTCTGGACGCGATCATCGGCGCCGAGGGAACCCTGCCCGTCAACCTCATGGTGACGGCCGAGGGGGAGGAGGAGCTGGGCTCGCCCCACTACCCGGAGATCGTCGACAAGTACGAGCAGCGGCTGCGCTCTGCCGACGGCGTCTTCTTTCCCTTCGACGCCCAGGAGCCCAATGGCGACCTCAGCATGAGCCTCGGGGTCAAGGGCATCCTCTATTTCGAGATGGAGGCCCACGGCGGCCCGCAGGGCGGACCCACCCGCTCCGAGATTCACGGCTCCTTCAAGGCCCTGGTCGACGCGCCGGCGCTACGGCTGGTGCAAGCCCTGGCCTCGCTGACCACGCCCGACGGCAACACCATCCTGGTGCCCGGCTACTACGACGACGTGCGACCTCCGAGCGCGGAGGAGCAGCGCCTCATCAATGGCGTGCTGGAGCACTGGGACGAGAGGGCCATGCAGCAGTCGCTGGGGGTGGAGCGCTGGATCGACGATGTCGGCGGCGTCGATGCCATCTTCCGCTACCTCTACGATCCCACCCTCAACGTCGACGGTATCTGGGGCGGCTACACCGGCGAGGGATCCAAGACCATCCTGCCCCACAAGGTGACCGCTAAGGTCGATTCCCGCCTGCCGCCTGATATCAAGCCCGACGAGGCGCTGGCGAAGATCCGCAGCTACCTGGACGAGCAGGGCTTCGCTGATATAGAGATTCGCCAGCTCTCCGGCTACCCGGCGGCCCAGACCTCGGTGGAGGCGCCGCTGGTGCAGGCGGCCATCAGCGTTTTCAACAAGTACGACAAGACGGTCTACGTCTGGCCGCGGCTGGCCGGCAGCGCCCCCTTCTACCAGTTCACCGAGCGGCTGGGGTTGCCGCTGGTCTTCGCCGGGCTCGGGCACGGCTCGGGCGCCCACGCCCCCAACGAGTACATGGTGATCAGGCCGGCCGAGGGCTCGAGCGTCTCCGGGCTGGCGGAGATCGAGAAAGGGTACGTCGACCTGCTCTATGCGCTGGCGGAGTCTGGCGGCTAGCCCGCATTTCTCAACGGGTCGTGAAGCGAGCGGGCGCAGGGGCTGCGAGGACAAGGCGCGCGCCGGTTCGAGGGCGCAGGCGTACTCGTGCAGTACGTCGAGCCCGCGAGCCAAGCGCAACGC
>JBHHYG010000104.1:0-10216 GCA_046757445.1 Acidobacteriota bacterium | reverse complement strand
GCGCCCTTTGCCGCGCCCGCAGCAGCAAACCGTTGAGATATGCGGGCTAGCCCGAGCTTGTCGACGGCTCGCGGGGCGTCACTTCCTTCAACTCCAGCAAGACTCCACCCAGGGCGCTGGGATGGACGAAGGCGATGCGGCTGCCGTCCGCTCCTGGCTTCGCTACGCTGTCGATCTGCTCAACTTCGTTCGCACGCAGCGATTCCAGGGCCGCATCGAGGTCAACAACCCGAATACAGACATGATGGAGTCCCTCGCCCCGCCGCTGAAGAAAACGGTGCAAAGGACCCTCTTGCCGGAGCGGAGCAACAAGCTCGAGCCTCGTGGTGCCCGGCAGTTGAAGGAAGAGCACTTCGACTTGCTGCGCTTGCGCCACAAAGCGCTCCCCTACCCTTGCACCGAGTAGCTGCGAATAGCGAATGCTGGCAGCACTCAGGTCGTTGACCGCGATGCCGATATGGTCGATCTCTCCTGCGGGCAGGATACCCATCACCCTTTCCCCCTAGCGTTCACAAAAGCCATCGCCTCGTCGGCGGCGCTGTAGGGGTCGAGCTTCCCTTCGACCATGGCCTCCACCAACTCAGCCTCCCGCGCCTGGTCCAATCCCTTCTCCTGCGCCATCCTCATCAACCGCTCGCGCAGCAGCGACTGGAGTCGCAAGGCGGCCAAGGCGCGACGCTTGCAAGTACCGCGGCCGCTGGAACTGTACCAGGATTGGTGGGCGGCGATGGCATCCTGTAGCTGGACGATCCCTTCCCCCTCGAGCGCCACGGTTCGCAGGATCGGCGGGGTCCAGCCGCCAGCGGGAGCGCGTGCCACCCATGCTCGCAGTTGAGCCTCGGCCCGATCGGCACCCTTGACGTCGGCCTTGTTGAGCACGAACAGGTCGGCGATTTCCATGATCCCCGCCTTGATCGCCTGAATCTCATCACCGCTTCCGGGAGTCAGCACGACGCAGGTGGTGTCGGCAACGCCGGCAATGTCCACCTCGTCTTGGCCGACGCCGACCGTCTCCACCAAAAGGCGTTCTAGACCCGCTGCTGCCAGCAGCACCAAGGTGTCATAAACTGCCGCGGCCAGCCCCCCGAGAGTTCCCCGTGTGGCCATGCTGCGAACGAACACACCTGCATCTTCACCGTGCCGTTGCATGCGCACCCGGTCTCCCAGCATTGCCCCGCCGGTAAAGGGACTGGAAGGATCGATCGCGAGCACGCCAACGCTGCTACCTTGCTGGCGGTATAGAACGGTGAGGGCGTCCACTAGCGTGCTCTTGCCGGAGCCGCTCGGGCCTGTCACGCCGATGACAGGGGGGATGCTCGCCGCCCCGAAAGCGCCCTTGATGATCGCCTCCGACGCCGGCGCGCGGTCTTCCACCATGGAGATGCTCCGCGCCAGCGCGCGCCGCTCACCGGCTCGAAGCTGCTCCACCAAACTGGCCGCTAGCGAAGTGGATTCTTCGGCGGCTTGCCGGCCTTCGGCGCTTGGCACGAAGTTCTTAGCCCTGCGAGAGCAAGGCTCTGGAGATCACCAGTCGCTGGATCTCCGAGGTGCCTTCGCCGATGGTGCACAGCTTCACGTCCCGGTAATACTTTTCCACCGGGTAATCCTTGACGAAACCGTAGCCACCGAAAATCTGCACTGCCTGCTCGGCCACGCGTACGGCCGCCTCGCTGGCGTACAGCTTGGCCATCGAAGAAAACTGCTTCACGTATTCTCCACGCTGTTTGATGGCGGCGGCACGCCAAACCAAGCAGCGAGCTGCCTGAATCTTCGTCACCATGGCCACCAATTTCCACTGCATCGCCTGAAAGGCGCCGATGGGCCGCTTGAACTGCTGCCGCTCTCGCACGTAGTCCCAGGAAGCGTCGAGGCAACCCTGAGCCAAACCCACGGCCATGGCGGCGATGCTGATACGCCCCGAATCCAGGACCCTGAGGGCATCCACGAAACCGCAATCCCGCTTGCCCAGAAGGTTCTCCGCGGGCACCTCGCAATCCTCGAGGACCAGCTCGACGGTGTTGCTGGCGCGACAGCCCAGCTTGTCCTCCTTGCGACCAACCCGGAAACCCGGAGTGCCAGCTTCAACGATGAACGCGCTGATCCCTTTATTGCCGAGATCAGGGTGCGTGACCGCATGTACCACGGCCACAGACGCCAGCGCACCATTGGTATTGAAGGTCTTGCTGCCATTCAGAACCCAGACCGAGCGGCTCTCATCCCATACGGCGGTGGTGCGGGTGCCCGCCGCATCGGAACCTGCCTGCGGCTCGGTCAGGCCCCAGGCACCGATCCAGTCGCCAGTAGCCAGCCGCGGCAGATAACGACCTTTCTGGGCCTCACTACCGGCTAGCAGGATGTGCCCCGTGCACAGGGAGTTATGGGCCGCAACACTGAGCGCCACGGAGGGATCGACACGAGCCAGCTCCTCGATGACAGTGACATATTCGATGTAGCCGAGCCCCGAGCCACCGTATTCTTCCGGCACCACGACACCGAGAAAACCGAGCGCACCCAGCTGCCGCATCACCTCGTCGGGAAACGCTTGCGCTTCGTCCCACTCGCGGACGTGTGGCCGGATCACTTCTTCGGAGAAATCACGAACCGTCTCGGCGACCAGCTTCTGCTCCTCGGTGAGCGCGAAGTCCACAGCTTTACCCTGCAAAATGGCGTGAGTCGGGAATGGAGAACTTCCGGTAAGTTGTTCTGCTAGTGGGACTTATAGCATGGCATGAGGGGCCGGTCAATGTCTATCCAGAGCGCTTCGTCCGCTCACCAACGTCGCTTGTCGTGAGTTGACGGTCGGCGCCACTCACCCTATCATCGGCCCTTCGCCACAGGATGCCGACCTTGCCAGGCTCTGCAAGGCCTGCCCATCGCCACCACGTTCCATGGTGCTGCTGGACGATCGCTCGAATCGAGCGGCGGCCGGCCCGGCACCCGTTCCTGCCCATGGGAGATTCGAAAGGCTGCCAGGCCGCCCGCGCCGAGCTACATACTCATACCACCTATTCAGACGGGTCGTTGACTCCGCGCCGGCTTGTCGAGGGGGCCGAGATCGCCGGCCTGGAAGCCTTGGCAGTGACCGATCACGACACTGTCGCTGGCGTTGCCGAGGCCAAGTCCGTGGCCCAAGGGCTGCGCCTCGAGCTCATCGCCGGCCTCGAGTTCTCGGCCAACATCGAGGACAAGGAAGTTCATCTCCTCGGCTTATTCGTCGACGTAACCTGTGGGACGCTCCTGGCAGCAACAGAGAGAGCGCGCGCCTACCGTCGAGATCGAGCCCAACAGATCGTCGTCAAATTGAATGATCTTGGTCTCGACCTCGATTTCAGCATCGTCGAGGACGAAGCCGGAGCCGGCAGCATCGGCAGGCCGCATATCGCTGCCGCATTGGTTCGCCGGGGGTTCGTGAATTCAGTCAACAGCGCCTTCCACAGATATCTGGGAATCGGCTGTGCCGCATTCGTCCCCAAGCCGACACTGCACGCGCAAGAGGTTATCGGCATCGTCCACGCTGCCGGCGGGGTCACCGTCTTGGCTCATCCGGGAAGCAGTCGGGTCTCTGATGAATCCATTGGCGCTCTTGCCGCCTGGGGTCTCGACGGCTTCGAAGTACGGCACCCCAAGCACAAGATGGAGCAGGAAGCTCATCTCCGGAAGCTCATCAAGCAGACGGGGTTGCTACCTTCCGGCGGATCCGACTACCACGGACCGGGTAGCGGGCGCACAGCCCTGGGCTCCTATGCGGTGCCACTCGTGTGGCTGGAGGCTCTTCGCAGCCGCGCGGCAAGACACGCTCGGAATTCAACGTCCAAGGAGAGTCGATCATGAGCATCAGGCCGGACCACTGGATCAAGAAAATGTCGCTCGAGCAACGCATGATCGAGCCCTTCGAAGAAAACCTGGTCTCGTACGAAACTATCTCATACGGCGTTTCCTCCTACGGCTACGACCTACGCATCGACGATCAGTTCAAGGTCTTCACCAACATCAACACTACGATTGTCGACCCCAAGGCATTCGACCCCCAGTCGTTCGTGGATTTCACGGGAGACGTTTGCATCATTCCGCCGAACTCCTTTGCCCTCGCTCGCTCCCTCGAGTACTTTCGCATTCCCCGCTCCGTGTTGGTGATCTGTGTCGGCAAGTCAACGTATGCGCGTTGTGGCATCATCACCAACGTCACGCCGCTCGAACCCGAATGGGAGGGCTACCTGACCCTGGAGATCTCCAACACTACGCCGCTTCCCGCGAAGATCTACGCTGGCGAAGGAATCGCCCAGCTCTTGTTTTTCGAAACCGACAGCAACTGCGAAGTCTCGTACGCCGATCGCAAGGGGAAGTACCAGGCCCAGATCGGCATCACAGCTCCACGCATCTAACCGGCCGCTGATCAACTTTGCCATGAAAATCTCTATCACCCACGCCCCCGCCGCCGAGATCGAAGCCGACGCCATCATCCTCGCAGTGCTCGAGGGGGCCAAGACGCCCTCGCCCTGGGAGGCGTTGGACGCCATCGTTAACGGCATCATTGCCGGCGCCATCGGTACGCCGTTGTTCAACGGCAAGTCAGGGCAGACACATACCTTGCCCACCTTCGGCAAGGGCCGGACGCGAGAGCTGGTGTTGGTCGGCCTGGGCCCATCCGGCGGCGTTACCGCTGAAGGGTGGCGGCGCGCAGTCGCTGATGGCTGCAAGGAGGCACGCGCTCGTGGCGCCAGTAGCGTGGCCATCTCGATTCCCGAGATCGAGGGCTTTCGGGGGCCGGAGCTGGCAGCTTCTTGCGCCGAAGCCGCCATTCTCGCCAGCTACAGGTACCAAGAATACAAGCAAGCGGGCCCCGATCAGGTCGAGCTCGAACATCTCATCGTCGCTACCGTAGAGGGCGAGACGGCTGCCGCCGTCGAACGTTCCCGCATCGTGGCCGAAGCCACCTGCTGGGCTCGGGACCTGGTGAACCGGCCGGGCAACGCCAAGCGCACGCCGGCGCTGGCCGAGCTGGCCATGGCGATGGCCAGCGAACACGGGCTGCAGTGCGAGCTCCTCGGCCCAAAGGAATGCGAGAAGCTGGGACTCAATGCCATGCTCGCCGTCGGCGGCGGCTCCGATGCCGCACCACGGCTGCTGGTTCTCGAGCATCGCCCAGAGGGGACCGCCGAGGATGCCCCGATCGTGCTGGTCGGCAAAGGCATTACCTTCGATTCTGGCGGCATCTCCATCAAGCCGAGCAAGGGCATGGAGGAAATGAAGGCCGACATGGCCGGCGCCGCTGCGGTCTTTGGCACCATGAGGGCCGTCGCCGAGCTTCGCCTGCCGCGACGGATCGTCGGTCTCACACCGCTCGCCGAGAACCTCTTGTCCGCAACCTCGTATCGGCCAGGCGATATCGTCCGAGCCTATGGCGGCACGACCATCGAGGTCGTCAACACCGACGCTGAAGGTCGATTGGTCCTCGCCGATGCGCTCGCCTACGGCAGAGATCGCTTCCAACCTGCGTGCATGGTCGATCTCGCCACCCTCACCGGCGCCTGTGTCGTCGCCCTCGGTAGCGCCGCCGCGGGCTTGATGGGCAACGAGGATTCTCTCTGCGAGCAGTTGCGGGAAGCCGGTGAGAAGACTGGCGAGCGGCTTTGGCGACTGCCAATCTGGGAAATCTACGACAAGATCATCGACTCTGACGTCTCGAACGTGAAGAACTCGGGTGGACGTGACGCCAGCGTCATCACCGCAGCCAAGTTCCTGCAACGCTTTGTCGGCGACACCCCTTGGGCCCATCTCGACATCGCTGGCACAGCATACATCAACAAGCAAACCCCTTACCAGCCCAAGGGCGCTACAGGCTTCGGCGTCCGCCTGCTGACCCGATGGTTACAAACGTAGCGGAAGAACTGCGTCGCGCCTTCGCCGACGCCGAGCAGGTCCTTATTCTCTCGCACGACAACCCCGACCCCGACGCCCTGGCCAGTGCCTTCGCCCTGCAAACGATCTTGCAGACACTGGTAGGATGCGCCGCCACCGTCGCCTACGCGGGCATCATCGGTCGCGCGGAGAACCGCGCCATGCTGCACGAGCTGGAGCTTGCCCCGGTGCCCCTCGAGAAACTCGCGTTTGACGAGTTCGATGGCATCGCCATGGTCGATACCCAGCCCGGCTTCGGCAACAACTCCCTGCCTCACGGCACTACGCCGTGGGCGGTGATTGACCACCATCCATCCCGCGGAGCCATCCCGGGCGTCCGCTTCCTCGACATCCGTGAAGGGTATGGGGCGACCTCCACCATGCTTGCCGAGTATGCCGACGCTTGTGGCGTGCACCTCGGCCAACAACTGGTAACAGCGATCTTCTACGCCATCAAGTCGGAAACCCAGGAGCTCGGCCGCGAGGCCTCCGACGCCGACCGGCGAGTCTATCTGCGACTCTTCACGACCTCCGATAAAGAAGCTCTCGCCCGCATCCAGCGCGCCCGGGTTCCACGCGAATACTTCCGCGCCTTCGGGCTGGCCATCGAGAGCGCCGAGGTCTACGGGCGAACGGTCGTTTCGGACTTGAGGCGGGTCGAGAACCCCGATTTCGTTGCCGAGATCGCAGATTTCCTCTTGCGTCTCGAGGGAGTCGATTGGGCTTGCTGCATGGGGCGCTACGGCGATTTGTTGGTCTTGTCGTTGCGGACCACGGATGCCGAGGCACATGCGGGCAAAGTGATCCGTAGCGTGGTCACCGGCCTCGGCAGCGCCGGTGGCCACGGCATGAGCGCCGGTGGCAGGATCCCCCTGGGAAGTGAGAGCTATGCGAAAGTCTCCGCACAGGTACAGGATATCCTGTTGCGGGCTTTGGGGTGTGATCGTCGCCCGGGCGAGCCGCTGGTCATCAGCTAGTTGCTGAGGTCGACTCCAGCTCCTGGCGCTCGACGGGTGCAACGATGCCGCCACTGACGATGAGCCGCAAAGCCTCCTCGACCGTCATCTCGAGGGGAATCAACGATTCCCGGGCGACCATTACCAGGACCCCCGATGTCGGATTCGGAGTCGTTGGAACGAACACGTTCACCAGATTCTGGGAGGTTCGATCCCGCAGCTCCCCGGCGGTTTCTGAGGTCACCAGTCCCACCATGTAGAAACCTTGCCGCGGGTACTCGATCATCACCACACCTTCGAAGGTGGTTCGCGCCGGGCTGCCGAAAGTCTCGAGCAGTTGCCGAGCCGAGCCATAGATGCTCTTCACCAGTGGAATGCTCAGAGCCAGGTTATCGAGACCGCGAACGAGGCTACGACCGATGATGTTGGATCCCAGGACGCCGACCAGATAGATGAATATGGCGGTGAGCAACAAGCCGATCAGGCTGGCGCCCACGCCCGCCCCAGGTAGATCCAGCAGGGCACCTAGCCCGAGCCAGCGGAGGATGGCGACCACCGGCGGGGTGGCGAAATGCTGGATGGGAGCGAAGAGAAGCGACAGCAGCCAGATCGTAATCAGCAGCGGGAAGATCACCAGCAGCCCGGTGAGGAAGGCCTTGCGGAAATGCGAAAGGCCCCTCATCCGACCTCGTCACCCCCGAGCCCGACTCTCTCCCAGAAGACAAACATGTAGTGTCCCGCTGAGACCACTGACAGAATCACTACGATCCACAGCCCGATTTCACCCACCACCGCCAGACGACCGAGGAAAGCCGGGCCGAGGATCAGCAGCACCACGGTGATCACCTGCGCAGCCATCTTGTACTTGCCGAGCGACGAGGCGGCAATCGTGACGCGCTGCTCGGCGGCGAGCCCCCTTAGCCCGGTGACGGCCAGCTCGCGTCCGACGATGACGACGATCATCCAGGCGGGCGCAAGGCCCAGCTCGACAAGGGAAATGAATGCAGCGGACGTCAACAGTTTGTCGGCCAGTGGATCGAGGAGCTTGCCCAATGTCGTCACCTGCTGCCGGCGCCTCGCCAGGTACCCATCGAACCAGTCAGTGATCGAAGCGGCAAGGAAGATCGCCACACCGAAGAGGGTGTACTCGGTGAGCAAAAAGACCACCAGCAGCGGCACCAAGAAGATCCGCAGAATGGTGAGCGCATTGGGCAACGTCCAGGGCCCGTTTACCGGTGCGGTAAGGTCGGAAGAAGCAGTCGAGCTAGCGGGCCTGGTCATCGATTCCATGTTGATACAGATTCTGGGCAGTCTACGGTGGCCACCGTGACAAGGGTAATGTCCTGCAGTGCCGGCGATAGAGTACCGCAAACAGTGTACCGACGCGCCCGCGAGCGAACAACGAGCCCGCGCCCCTTCCCGAGTTAGAACTGCGCGCTGGGAGAGTCTCTTGGTCTGGGGTAGAGTACCCTGCACGGACCCTGCTAGAAGGGAGCTCTGCCCCGCTGGTGAGATTTTGTATCCGCGAAGACTTTCCTGCGACCCACAGGATCAGGGTCGACACGCAGGGCACGCTCGAGCCCCTGCATGCCCACAACTGGAGAATCACGGCCTGGCTCAGCACCAATGAGCACGAAGGCCGTTGTCTGCGCCAAGCGCTCGAGGTTCTCGCCGCCTGGGTGATGGCACATAGGGGCAGATGCTTCAACGACATTCCCCCCTTTGATCGCCGCAACCCCACCGCCGAAGAGGTCGCCCGTGAACTCGCCAGGATCCTCGACGCAGGCGTGGCCGGGGCCCGCGTTCATCGCCTGGAGGTCGGCGAGGCGGCTGGCTTCAGCGCCACTTATTGGCCAGTCTCCAGCCAGAAGGAGGAAGCCGGCGCGCTCTGAGCAGTTGCCAGCCTATTGTTGCGAGGCCGTCCGCCGCCTCTCGATGTAGCTCAAGATGCCGTCGTGGACCGCACGTACGACATTCTGGCGGTACTGCGAATCGCGCAGTCGTTGTTCCTCCTCCGCATTGCTGAGGAACGAAGTCTCCACCAGGACGCTGGGCATCTCGGCCCCGACCAGAACATAAAATGGCGCCGACTTGACACCAAGGTCACGCACAGTCTGATAGTTTTGGGCGACCGTCATCACCAGGCTGTCTTGGATGGACTTGGCCAGATCGCTGGACTCTTGCCTATACTCGTCCTTGACGATGCGCTCGAGCGTGTTCTCGAGATTGCCTAACGCGGCCTCCCCGGAAGCATTTTCACGCGCCGCGGTCTCGGCGGCAGTGGGATCGGTGGCCAGGTTGAGATAGTAGGTTTCGAATCCACGCAGCTTGCGATTGCGGGCCGCGTTGATGTGCAGCGAGATAAACAAGTCGGCCTGTGATTGGTTGGCAAAGGCCGTCCGTTCCTGCAAGGGTACGGTGCGATCTTCCTCCCTGGTCAGCAGAACTTCGAAGCCACCTTGCCTGAACTCGGACGCAAGACGCTTGGCCAGGGCGAGGGTAAGTTCCTTCTCGGTGATGCCACTGCGTCCAATCGCCCCCGGATCCTCGCCGCCGTGCCCAGGATCGATGACGATCCGCCGCACGCCGAGCTGTAGCTGCCGCGCCACCGGGATCTTGTCTCCTTGCTCATTCTTGGGCCTGTGCCCATCGTCGAGCCGTGAAGCGACCTTGCGGGTCGGCACGTCGATGACAATGCGAAAAGGCTCATCGTCTCGATCGAGGGTAAAAAGACTGTAGCGTGAATCCGCGATCATATCGAAGACGATACGCACAACGCCGGGGCGATTGCGCGCCACGCGTATCTTCTTGATCACGTCACCATCGATCGGTAGGACATATTCACCACCTGCTTTCGAAGCGTGCGGCAGCTCCTTCGCGATTTCCACACCGGTGAGATCGATGAAGAAACGAGCCGGACTCTTCGCCTGACCCGTCTCGTAGACGACCTGGCGATCGAAATCCAGAACTATGCGCGTGTGTGTGTTGTCGTTGAAGTGGCGGATCTTCTCGAGCTTCGCCACCTCCAGGGCAGGCTGCTGAATACGCGCAGCATCGCCGTTGATCTTGCCAGGCTTTGCCTGCTGCGCAGCGACTTCAGCGTCTCCGTCAGGTGCCGTTGCCTCGCTGGCGGTCGGCGGAGCGGCGGTCTTGGGTGTTGCTGGCGATTCTCGGCCCGGCTGCCGACGGCGCGCATCGGCAAGGCGGTTGCTAGCGAGCGATGCCTGGGGAGTGGAAGGATACTCCTGCACCAGGCGCGTATAGAGAGCGGCCGCCTCGGCGCTATCCGCGACCCCTGGCACGGGTCGCCATCCGAAAGAGCGCCTCCGGCGCGCGCGGGCTGTTCGGATGGCGGCTCAAGA
>JBHHYG010000103.1:0-10375 GCA_046757445.1 Acidobacteriota bacterium | reverse complement strand
GCAACCCAGCCCGGCGAAGAAGGGCGAAGAGCGGCGTGCCGGCGCCGAGGGCGAGGAGCCAGCCGGTCACCAGCAGCCCGAGGGCGACCGCCGCCGGCTCCGACCGCCGCCGATCTCTGCCAGCCAGCCCGACGACAGCCAGCAAGGCACCAATGAGCGCCACCACGCCGACATAATGAAGCCGCAGATACGATTGCCCACCCCACGGAGGCGCCTGCAAGGAGTCGAAGGCGTGAGCGCTCGGGGCCAGCAGACCGAGCAGCTCCCGGGCCCTGGCCGAGTGCTCCAGCGACAGCGCCAGCGGCAGCCCCGCGGCGCGCTCGGAATGGCGCACCAGCTCCAGGAACGGAAGCAGCTGGAAGGCGATGATCCCGGCCGCCAATGCCCCGCCCCCCAACAACCAGGCCGCCCGCGCCCGCAACCGCAGCCGCGCATCCGCTGCCGTGGAGGAAGGAGCAACGAGGCCGGCCAGCACCCCCGAAGCGGCGCCGGCGAGGGCAAGGTGTGGCTCGCCCCCCAGGCCCATCCCGGCCACCGCCGCCACCCAGGCGGCAAAGTAGCGGGCTCTGCCGTCGCCTGCAACTCTGCTGGCGGCCCAGCAGCCCCAAGGAATCCACGCCGCCACGGCCAGGATGCTGGAAAACTCCACCGAGGCCACCATCGGCCCGCCGAGCCCGAAAGCCAGACCGCCGATCACCGCCGCAGCGCGCCCGAGCCCATAAGATCGCGCCCACAGATAGAGGCCGACGGCGCCGAGGGCAAGATGGAAGGCCACGAACAGCCCATGCGCGGTGGCCAGCGGCAAGAGACTGAGCAAAGTGTTCGGCAGGTAGAAGACCTGCGACTGCAGGTTGGCCAGAAACGGGATGCCGCTCTCAGTGTAGGGATCCCACAGCGGGATGTCCCCCGCCCGCAGCCGGGCGCCGAGGAACAGCTTCATGGGCAGAAAGAAATCGACCAGGTCGCGGTTGGCGTGCACCTGCCCGCGAAACATCGGGATCAGCCCCGGAAGCGACGCCGTCAGGGCAAGCACACCCACCGCCGCTGCACAGCCAAGTCTTTCCTTCTTCGAGCCTTGCACGGAACACGAGGATGCGCCGGCGGTCTGATGGAATCAACTGCCGCCGATGCCTTACAGTGTGCTCGCCAGGCTCGAAGGGTTGCCCGGGTCGGTCCGGGGGTGCACGGCGTGCGCCGCGACCCGCGCACAGTGTCCGCAGGCCTCGCAGTCCGTCGCCCTGCAGCCGCCCGGGAGGAGTAGGTTCCCGAGAGCGCCATTGTCCATGACCCACGGCAGCGTCGGATCGATCAGGCTGCGGGCCTCCCGCAGCAGTGCGACGCCGCGGCGGAGCCCCAAGTGCCGCAGGGCGTCATAGATCGGCGGCCGGCGCGAGCGGGGCGGAGCACCCCTTGGACCGAGAAGCTCGAGAAGGTCGCCGTCCCACCGCCGCTGATGATACGCCTGCACCCGCTCCACCAAAGCCTCCGTCGAACAGGAACGGTCGACGATCTTGAAACGGTGGACCCCCAGCGCGCGGTAGCGGTCCAAGTCCTCGGGTCGGATGAAGTCGGCGCGGACGAGGTTTACCGGGTCCAACCGCTTCTGCTCTCGGCACCAGAGCACGCAGGGATCGACCGGCTGGCTCCCCGGGCGTGAGGAGTGCGAGAGCCGCGCGGCGTGTGTCCGCGCCAGCGGGCATCGGAGCAGACAGCCAATGTTCACCGGCAGCTCAACCGCGGCGCCCGTGGCGGCGATGATGCGCCGGATACGCGGCAGGTCTCGGCTGATCACGTGGGTGTCGAGCGCGAGGATGTGGGCTCCTAGGGCCTCCCAGTACTGCGCCTGCTCGACCGTCGTGATCCCCACGAAGACACTCACCCGGATGTGCAGCGGTGTCTCTCGTGCGAGGCCCACGAGCCAGGGATGGGCCACCGTCGTGGCGGTCACCCCCAGGTCTACCGCGCGTGCGAGCATAGTCCGCAGCTGTTTCTCGAGACGAACGCTTTCCTCACGCCCCTCGAGACACAGCGGATTGAGCAAGAGGTTGAAACCCAACCCGGCCTCGCGGCACTGCCGGACGTGCCGCTCGAGCTGGCGCCAGGAAACGGGCGGCGTGACCGCACGCGGCCTCCCATGTCCCACGGGGGAGTCGTCGCAGGCGCCAAACAGCTCGTCCACCTCCAGCCCGGTCAGCCGACGAGGCAGGCAGTCGTCGAAGTTGGTCGCCACCGAAAACATCGCGCTCCTCAGCTGCCGGCTCTCGCTCTCCGGTGAACACTTCGTTACCTAGCCCGCATTTCTCATCGCCCTCCTGCTGCGGGCTAACTCAAAGTCTATCAATACTGTCGCGAGGCGACGTCAACGGTCCGGCTGCAACCGTAGCTTGGCATACGGACAGTCGAGCGTGCGGCCAGCGGAAACTGTGACTTCGAACACCCGCCTGGGATTGTTCGAAACGGCGTCGCAGATTTTCACGGTGCGCCTCCGGATCCCAATTCCGCCATAGGCCGCCCAGGGACTTGGTCATCCTCACCGGTCAGCTGCCAGCGAATGAGCGAGACCGGGATGACGGCGGCGGAGGTGAACTCGTCCATGAATCCTTGCAAGGTGAAATCGTCGCCGAGCTGGCGGGCCCGTTCAGCCAACAGCTGCTCGATTTGGAGCTTGCCGATGATGTAGCTGGTGCCATAGGCCGGTTGCTGCAGGTAGAGATGCTGCTCGCTCCAGACCGTGTCGCCGTCCTCGGGCAGCCACCCGCGCGGCGTCCACGCGGAGGCGAAATGTACCGCCTCGTCGATGGTGTACTCGTTGGCGTGCATCATCAGGCCGCCCAGGGCCCGCGCGGCACGCTGCGCCAGGAGAATGTCGATGAGCTCGCGGGAGGGCGCTCCTCGAAGAGCCCGGCATGCATCATCATCTCCTCCATGGCCGTGGCGAGCCCTTCGGCACGAGCGTCGAAGATGTTGTAGAGCAGCGGTACCTGCCGCATCGGGCTCGGGTGCGGTTCCTCGACCATCCTGGCCAGGTCGATCCAGTGGAAGTTATGGGTACGCATGACGAGAGGGTCACGGTAGTTGGCCTCGTCGAAGAATCCACGGAGTCCCTCCGCGGGGGTGAACCGCCCGATGCGGGCGCGGAGGGCGGCATCCATGTAGTCGCGGATCGAGATGATCTTCTGGTCGCGAAGAAACGCCATGTACTCGGTGACGGCGTCGTTGAGGCGGCGATTGTACTCCGCCGCGCTCGCTATCCGCCGCAGCGGTGGGAGGTCGCGATTTCGATGCTCCTCGAGCCTGAGGGCCGCATGGGCGCGGGCAAGCTCGCGGCGCATGATGGTCACCTCTTCCTGCCAGGTATAGGGGATGAGGTGGACGTTCTTCAGGTACCAGTCGTAGTTGTCGATGCCCACCCCGGAGGGTCCCCTTTTCGACGACGCCTCGCTTTCGAGCCAGGCGCGAAAGGCGTCGGTAGCCTCACGGGCGCTCCGCACGTCGCTCTCGAGCTCGTCGTTGGAGCCAGCCAGCCGCTCGGCCAAGGCGCTCAGGTCGACGCTCTGGCCCTTCATGGAGCGGATGCTCATGAGCCAGAGATCGCGGGCGTCCCCGACCAGATTGCCCCTGGCCTGCTCGAGCAGCGGCGGGATGGTCCGCAGTCGGGCGCCGAGCTCGGCGGCCCCATCCGGCGTCAGCGGGAACTCGAAGCGCCACAGATCGATCCAGCCGTGGATAACCGGGCCTTCGTGGGCCGGCACGTCGCTTTGAGCGGGGAAGATCATGGTGTAGAAGGCCGGGTTGCGGGCCCACGGCCTCAGCACCCGGTGGTCGAAGTCGAGGCCGTTCATCTCGGCCCTGACCAGCTGGTAGTCGACCTGCTGAGCGACGGGCCAACCGCTCGGGTCGATCGCCGCGAGACGGCGCTGATAGGTGGCCAGGGCGCGCTGTTGCGTTGCCATGGCGGGGGCCGTGTAGTCGGGGATGCCGTCGACGAGCTCGGGCTGCTGAAAAGCCCGCCAGTCGTCGAAGAGCGCGACGAGGTCTTCGTACCGGGTACTCGGAGCTGGAGCGACGGGCGTGCTGCTCGGGGCGCAGGCGCCAACTACGACGAGCGTTGCGATCAGGCAGCACAGCGTTCGGCAAGCAAACGGGCGGGGCATCGGCGGAACCTCCGGGAATCAGCGAGTGTAGGGCAGCACCAGCGGTTCGATCAGGACCATCCTTGTGCCTCATCCGTCCACATGTCAAACGAGTCTCAGCCATGGGATCGCTCGCTGGCGGAGAGCCCTCTGCACCAACCGGTGACAACTCGAGCAGCGCGTGACGAACGAGTCGCCTGGCGTATGGCAGGGCCGACGGCTGGGCATTCCCGTTCTGGTAGCGTCAGCGAGAGCACGGCCGGGGCCGACAACAACGATTATCATGTCCGGGCGTGAGCGGGGAGGGCCGGGACAACAGGCTGAGAAAGAGGACGGCAGACTGTGAAGCGTAGAGAGTTTCTCAAGCGGGCATGGCAGGCCGGGGTCATGGTGTCGCTGGCTCCGAGCAGCATGGTGGGGCCACGGCAAGCGCGGGCGCAATCGGCGAGCACCGCAGGCGGTTTCCCGGAATACGAGCAGTACGATGCCCTCGGGTTGGCCGAGCTGGTACGCGCCGGCGAGATCCGACCGGTGGAGCTTCTCGATGCCGCCGCCTCGCGCATGGAGGAACGCAATCCGGCGCTCAATGCCATCGTCTTCGAGTGGGTCGATCGGGCCCGCGACGAGATCGCCGAGGGCATTGCCGACGGCCCCTTCAAAGGGGTGCCGTTGCTGCTGAAAAACCTCGGCACGGCGATGAAAGATACGCCGCTGACCAATGGCTCGCGGTTGTTCGCCGGCTACCGGGCCCACAGCGACAGCGAGATCGTCCGCCGCTTCCGCCGTGCCGGCCTGGTTCCCTTCGGGCGCGGCAACGCGCCGGAGTTCGGCATCACCGCTACCACCGAGCCAGCCTTCCATGGGCCCACCCACAACCCCTGGGACCTCTCCCGCACCCCTGGCGGCTCCTCGGGCGGGGCGGCGGCGGCGGTGGCCGCCGGTATCTTGCCCATGGCCTACGCCAGCGACGGCGGCGGCTCCGCACGCATCCCCGCCTCCTGCTGTGGGCTAGTGAGCATGAAGCCGACACGTGGTCGCACACCTGTATCGCTGGGCGCCGCTCTGGGCCAGTCACTGGTGGTCTCGCGCAGCGTTCGCGACCTCGCCGCCGCCCTCGACGCTATCGCCGGCCCGGCCGTCGGCTCACCCTTTTCCGCCCCACAGCCCGAGCGACCGTTCCGTCAGGAGGTGGGCCGGCGCCCGCGACAGCTGAAGATCGCCTTCTCGCGCCGCTCACCGCATACCCGACCGCTGGCACCCGACTGCATCGCCGCCGTCGAGGCGGCGGCGGCGCTGTGCGAGTCGGCCGGCCACGAAGTATCCGAAGACCAGCCGCGCTTCGACTTCGCCGCCCTCGGCCAGGCCATGTTCAAGGTGGTCATGGCCACCGGTGTCGCCGCCACCGTAACGGGGCGCGAGAAGGCGCTCGGCCGCAAGGCGAGAGAGGACGAGCTGGAAAACTACACGCGCGCCATGGTCGAGGTGGGCCGTGGGCTCGGCGCCCTCGAGTACGCCGCCGGCCTGGCCACCATCGATAGGGTGAGCCGTCGCTTCGCGGCCTTCTTCGATCGCTACGACATCTTGCTGACACCGACCTTGGGACGCCCTCCCCTGCCGCTCGGCGAGCTCATCGGCACCATCGTTGACGAGGACGAGTACCTCGACATCCTCTACGGTTTCATGCCCTTCACCATGCAGTTCAACGGCTCGGGTCAACCAGCGGTGTCGCTACCGCTTCACTGGAGTCCCACCGGCCTGCCGATCGGTGTGCAGTTCGGTGGCCGCTACGGTGACGATGCGACGCTCATCCGCCTAGCCGCGCAGCTCGAGGAGGCGCGGCCCTGGTTCGACCGCCGACCGGAGCTTTGAGAGACTGCACCGTTACAACGCTATAGCGTCAGGACGCTAGCCCGCTAACGACGCGGATCAAGCGCGGCTATTTGCCGTCGCCTGGATCCGTCTTGTTAGACGACTCAACAGAAAACACAGGCTGCCACGAAGTGCGCATGGGAATCACTTTGACATCAGATACGAGCACACGCTGATCTGAGCCATCGGCATTCATGGTCCAGATCTGCCCGTAACGATGTTCGATACCAGACCAACAGGCAATTCGTTTGCTGAAAAGCCAAGCAGGGGCGTTCGCGCTGCTACCATCCGGAGTATATTCACTTTTCACGGAATGGGTGAGTTGTCGCGGATGTGTACCGTCACTCCTCATGACCCAAACCTGGCCGAATCCGCGAGCATCTCCCGACCAGTAGGCGATCTTGTCGCCCTTGGGTGACCACGCGGGAAATAAATTCCCTGGCTTCCCGGTGGTCAGTTGTTTTCTGTTTCTCCCATCAGGCGTAATGGTATAGATCTGCGCATTTTCCCTTGTGTGCGGCCCTGGTCTCTGCTCAGGTGCATCTGCGAACGCAATGAGGCCATTCGATGGCTTTCTGCTCTCCCCAGCTGATTCGCCGGATATGCTTGCCGCGAAGCTGAGGCAGAGGATTACGAATAGCGCGGCCCGCAGCACATGCCTCAGTTTGTTTGTCGATTGGCGCTTGGTTCCCATCGTTCATTCTTCCGTAAGTTCTCGTCTAACGGCTGGCGGCTGAGCTGCGAGCGCGCAGCGTTCGTCAGTCTGCAAGCTCGTGTTCGGCATCACTTGACTCTACGCTGATCGTCTCTCCTGATCGATGCGTTCAGCCAAGAATACCTTTAGTAGCGACTGGTACGGGACATCGCGCTCGTTGGCAAGAACTTTGAGCTCTTCAAGCATCGATTCCGGGAGGCGCAGCGAGATGGTTCTCGTCGACAACTTCAATCGCGGCAACCTGACTCGCTTCGCCTTGCTCCAATCGATGTAGTCCGTGGAATCGTGCGTTGCCCAGAATTCGCGTTCCTCGTCCTCGTTTCTAAACTTAGGAATCTTCTTCAGCTTCTTCTTGTCCACGCGCAAACCACCTCCTTTCGCGCCGACTCATATGTCGGGCGGAGACAACGCGTATCATCTCCTCTCGGATCGTGAACACCACGAGCAACCTGCGACCTGCGGCAGTTTCTCCCATGGCATGGTACCGAGGCTCCGGCCCCGAATGCTTGACATCATCTGCGACCAGAAGCTTGCGAGAGACAAAGATCTGCTCGCACTCAGTGCGCGTTACCTGGTGCCTGAGCAGGATCTTACGCGAATTGGCCTCATCCCACTGAAACGAACGACAGTCGCGAAGTTCGCTGAGAATACGGTGCTCGTCTCGCTTCGCCAACTACGTTCCTTCCCAGGGCCTCCTCGTAAGTAATCGCTTAGTATTGTATATGACTATCGTATACATATCAATGGCCCTGACGCCTCGCTTAGCGTGTATGCCGAACGGGTCTGCGGCTCAGCTGGCTCAGCGATAGACCTCCCGCCGATGTCCCACCTTGAAAATAACAACCGCGCGTGCGCCATCGTCGATCAGGTACACGACGCGGTATTGCCCTTGCCGGATCCGGTATTTCTGCTCCCCAGATAACTCTTGGCAGCCCTGGGGCCTGGGCTCCTCAGACAACCCCAGAATGCGGTTGATGATGCGCTGCCGATCCTTCCTCGGAACCGCCTCAAGCTCCTTCGCCGCAGACGGCTTGATGAGGAGCTTATAGGCGGCCACGCTTTCTCAGGTCCTTTACTACTGCCTCGAATGCGAGGTTCGGCTCCCTTGCTCTCTCCTCGAAGGCTGCGAAATCTTCAGCATCTTCAATCAGGCTCTGACGCACTGCGTCGTTGACCAGGTCCGACACCGATCGGTCGGTCTCAGCAGCCTTCAGCTTCAAGGCCCTGTGCAGCTGGGAATCCAAGTAGACGGTCGTTCTCCTGACTGTGGCTTTCATAGCAGCACTATACCGTTACAACGCTATAGCGTCAGGACGCTAGGGGATTCAGGGCCCGCTAACGACTCAGAGCCTCAGCTGCGAGCGCAACGGGTCGGCCGAGGTATGACCAGAAGTTGTGGATCAGCAGCATGAGAAAGGCGGCGTATCCTTCACGCCGCCGCTTCCCGAATCTATCGCGCTGCCCTGAGGCTGACCGTGGTGGGCAGGCGCTTCGTCAATCGCCACCGCCAAGCTCGCCCAGTAGCTCATCCCCATCGACAACTTCGCCATGGCGCACCTGCTCAATGGCTTCCAGCAGCTCAGTTTCTTCCTCAGGTCCGAGCTCGAACATTGGCTGGTCCTCGGCGGCTACGACGGTCACAGTGGCGCCCTCGGCGAGACGCTCGCCTTCAACAACGACCTTGCCATTCACGACCTTGCCCGTTGTGACTCGCATGCCCCTATTCTAACCGGTTCTCTTGCGCCGATCGATGGCAAACACTCCTGTGCACCCAACGGCCCAACGTTCAGCCGCAAACGGCGCGGCCGTCAGTTTCAGTAGAGCGAAAATCGTTGAGCGCCGTTTGGCGGCTGCAACGTTTTGATAGTGATCAAGGCCCCCTCCTGCCCTACCCGAGAACGGGTAGGCTGGGATGCATCTTTTCACGTTGCGTCCACACAGGAGGAAGGCCGATGCGCTTCTATACCAAGCCTCACAAGTATTACTGCTGCGGGATCGACCTGCACGCCAGGGCCATGTACGCCTGCATCCTCGATAGTGACAGCAACAAGCTCGTGCACCGCAACTTACGGGCCCGCCCTGAGCCGTTCCTGAGGGTCATCGAGCCCTATCGAGAAGACCTCGTAGTGGACGTCGAGTGCATGTTCACCTGGTACTGGCTCGCCGACTTGTGCAAGCAGGAGGGGATCACCTTCGTGCTTGGGCATGCTCTGTACATGAAGGCGATCCACGGTGGCAAGGTGGAGGACGGCGAGCGAGCCAGCCGCATAACTGAACGCTGTGGGATGCAGCCTGAGCTGAAAGTGACAGCAACTTGTGGCATCGACCACCCACATCGCTTCTTGGCGATTTGTCCCGATCCCTGGCTTTTGATTGGACGCTCGCCGTCGCTCCAAGATCCAACGACGCTAGAGTGCTTCACCGTGTTCGGCCGTCTCCCTCGATGAGGCTCACACGTAGATCTCTCCCTGAAGGTATTCACGCACTCGGCCAGCGATCTTGACGCGCTCTCCTTGGTTCTCGCAGAAGAGCTCACCCTCTCTTCTTGAGAGCTGTAGCGCGTGAAGCTTGCGCATACCCAGGCGATTGCTCCAGTAGGGAACGAGGGTACAGTGCGAGGAACCCGTCGCAGGGTCCTCGGAAATACCAGCTCCCGGGGCAAAGAATCGAGACACGAAGTCACATTTCTGGCCTGGGGCGGAAGCGATTACGGCGAATGTGTCGAGCTTCGCGACTGCCGCAAAATCTGGGCGGAGGTTCTCTACATCTGCTTGACTATCGAAGACCGCGAGAAGATCGCGAGACTGGTGCAACTCCGAAGGGCTCGCTCCCAGGGCGTTTGCAACTGACGCGTCGCACTCGATCTCGGTGGGAGGCCGCGCCGGGAAGTCCATCGCCAGGAGGTCCTGTTCGCGCGTAACAGCCAAAGTGCCGCCTTGGTATCGAAAGACGATCTTCGATTCCGTGGTGTAGCCGTGGTTGAACATGACATAGGCACTCGCGAGGGTCGCATGGCCGCAGAGATCCATTTCGACCTGCGGGGTAAACCAGCGAAGATCGAAGGCGTTCTTCCCCGGAACAACGAACGCAGTCTCCGCGAGGTTGTTCTCCTGAGCGATCGATTGCAGAGTTTCGTCCGGGAGCCACTTGGGCAGAACCACCACCGCAGCCGGATTGCCGCCAAACTGGCGGCTTGCGAAAGCATCGAGCTGAAAGATCGGTAGCTTCATCGCGTGTCTCGTGAGGCGGCCTTGTATCTCTACAAGAGCGTCATCAAGTAAGGGAACATCATCAAATCGAAGGCCTCGGTATTCCATCACGGCTCTCCGGGTGAGGCCGAAGCTGCCTGAAGCCAAAGAGCTTGACCGTTAGATGTGCGCCGCGGCCGAAAAAAGGCACGGCTGCCCAAGATCGCCGCGCTCGACAATTCAACGACCCTACCCTGCTGCATTACTGCTACTGCTGCCAGCGCATCGTCCTCGGTGCGCTGCTGCAGGATTCGCTTGAAGACTTCGTAGACGCTTAGCGTAGGCACAAGAAGCTCGTTCAAGTCCTCGACCGCTGGTGCAAAGAATCCGGCGTTGGGTCCGCCCGCAAAGTACTCTAGCCCGCATTTCTCAACGGTTCGCGGCTGCGCGAGCGCAATGGCAGGCGATGA
>JBHHYG010000102.1:0-10517 GCA_046757445.1 Acidobacteriota bacterium | reverse complement strand
TATTTGACAATACGTCGAGGAGCCCGAGCAAGCGCAACGCAGTGAGCGCGCCCTTGCGCCCGCTCGCTTCACGAGCCGTTGGAAGTGCGGGCTAGAGGTGATCGGAAGCCGATGAGAGATGAGGCGATTCGCATCGGGGGGCAGTCGGGCACCGACCGCGAGCGCCGCAACCTCCTGCGGGAATACCTGCAGCACGTCCTGCTGCGTCTGCTCTTCGAAGCGCGACTGCTGGGTGAGCTGGTCTTCCACGGCGGCACGGCTCTCCGTATCCTCCACGATCTGGCCCGCTTCTCCGAGGATCTGGACTTTCACACGGGGGCGGCGGTCAGCGGCTTCGACCTCGCCGACAAGGTCGACGAGCTGACGGCGAGGATCGAGAGCAACGGCTATCGCGTCGAGACAAAGCTTCGCCCGGAAGGCAACGTGCAATCGTGCATGTTCCGCTTTCCGAACCTCCTACACGACTGCGATCTGAGTAACCGGGCAGAAGAGAAGCTGCGCGTCAGGCTCGAGGTCGACCGCAATCCGCCGGCCGGATTCGCCACCGAGCGCAGCGCCGTTGATCGCTTCTTCCCGTTTGTCATCGTGCACCACGATCGGGCCACGTTCGTGGCGGGAAAGCTCCACGCCATCCTGCAAAGACCCTTCGCCAAAGGCCGTGATTTCTACGATCTCGGCTTCTATCTGAGGCGCTGGCCGGAGCTGGTCCCGAATCTCGAGTACCTGAACGCGGCGCTACGACAGACCGGTTACGAGGGGGAGGAAGCGACCGCGGCCAACTGGAAGGATCTCGTTGCCGGGCGGCTGCGCGAGGCTGACTGGGCGGCCATCGAGCGCGACCTGGCCCCCTTCGTCCTGCGCTCGGGCGACCTCGAGGCTTTCGAACGGGAATTCCTGCTGCGGCTTCTTCTCGGCACAGGCTAACCCGGATTTCTCCAACTCAGAAATCCACGCCGACGATCGTGGCCGCGTGGCCCGTCGCCGATGCGAGCTTCGCATCCCTGGTGAGGAGCGGGGCGTCGAGGGCTTCGGCAAGCGCAACGTAGACCGCGTCGTAGGCCGTCAGGTTGTGCCTCAGCTCCCAGACCCGGGGCAGAAGCGGCTCGTGAGGATAGCGGTTGAGGCGAAAGTCGAGGAGGTCTTGAACGGCCTCCTCGCCGCGAGCCGGATCCAGGTCTCCTGTGAGAGAGTATCGTCGCAGCACCTGCAAAACCTCGACATCCAGGATGTGTGGGACGTGCAGGCTTTCTCCTGCGCCGGAGATGCGGTCGAGGATCTCCTCGGCAGGCGGGCGATTCAAAAGAACCTCCAGCAGCGCCGAGGCGTCGAGGACGATCACCTCCGGTCCCGCTCGGCCCTCACAGCCCGCGCCGGCGGCACCCGCGAGGTCACCTGCCGCCGGCTCCGGAGGCGCTCGCGGAGCTCTCTCAGCGTAGGACGCTCGGCGGCACCCTCGACCTCCCTCAGAAGGTAGTCGGAGAGGGACATCCCCTCTAGGGCCGCCCTCGCCTTGAGCCTGCGATGGAGATCGTCCGGAACGTTGCGAATCTGGATCATGCGGGACATGCGAAAAGAATACTTTCATGTGCTGCACATGTCAAGGTTCCTCAGCATTCGCCGCGCATCCCAGGCTGTTGGAAGCGCGCCGAAGAGCGAGTGGCTGGAACCACTGTGCCAAGCGGGGAATCCTCAAGCCCACCGTCCAGGCCGCGACGCCCGCGGCGACTACGTTGCCCTGGCTCGGCCTGGGCGAGGTATGGTCAAATACGCTTGCGGAGCCCTCCCGGCGCGCGCCTTGTCGGCGCCGGCCGCCCCCCGCATCCACACGACGTAGCGCGACGAGAAAGGCGGGCGAGGACAGGCATGCGAGCCTGGCTCAAAAGGCGGTACGAGGATCATCCGTGGCTGACCCTGGCGGTGGCGGCCTACCTGCTTCTGTCGGCGGTGGAGCTGGTGCGCATCCTGCTCTTCGAGCGGCCCACCGTCTACGCCGCCGGCTTCTACGATTGGGAGGAGGCGCCCGGCCCCGAGGGCGCCAGCTCGCGCTTTCGCTGGACACGGCAGGAGGCCTACCTGCTGGAGCCCGTCGAGGGGCCGGTGGTGCGCATCCCCATCTTCCTTTATAGGCCCGACATGCCGGGGCCGCAGGTGCCGGTGACCATCTCGCTCGAGGATCGCGAGCTCGATGAGCTGCTGCTCGACCATAACGGCTGGTACGAGGTCGCGGCCTACCTGCCGCCGCTGCTCGGCCAGGAGAGCTGGGCCGAGGTGCAGCAGGGGTGGGCAGCGACCACTGCGACGGCCAGCGGCACATCCTCCCGCTCGGTGCTGGCCCGATGGTTCGCCGACTGGCAGGAGCTGAAGCCCTGGCACCGGCGCCCCGGCCCTCCTTCCGTTTGGTTGCACTTCGAGCCTGGCAGCAGCTTTGTGCCGGCGCAGCTCACCGACACCTCCGACCGCCGGCGGCTGGGAGTCGGCGTCGGCGAGCTGGACTGGAGCCGGGAGGTTCCCGCCGAAGGCTTGGGCTTCTACCCGTGGGAGACCGATCCCGACGGGATCGCCTTTCGCTGGACGCGGCTGCGGGCCAGCCAGCCGCTGGTGGCGGGGGGCCGAGAGGCGCTCTTCAGCCTGCGCGCCGACCACCCCGACATCGAGCAACGGCCGGTGACCGTGGAGATAACCTGGCAGGCGCGACCGCTGCTCACGGTTCGGCTGCACCAGCGCGGCTGGCGCCAGGTACGGGTTCCGATCGGGGTGCCGGAGGGCACCGCCGGGGTGCTGTCGATCCACGTCGATCGAACCTGGAACCCGTCGCTGGCCGGCGTCTCGCCCGACACCCGCAGCCTCGGGGTGGCCATGACCGAGGTCTCCTGGCAGCCAGCCCGCATATCTCAACGGTTTTCGTCGCGAGGGCGTGGGAAAGGGCGCGGGCGCAAGGCGCGCGACGGGAGGGTACCGGAGACGTATTTGACAATACGTCGAGGTGCCCGAGCAAACGCAACGCAGCGAGCGTGCCCTTTGCCGCGCCCGCAGCAGCAAACCGTTGAGATATGCGGGCTAGCCCGCATATCTCCGCGCCCTCGCAACGAAGCGCGATGAAGAAATGCGGGCTAGAAGCCGGCGGGGGCTGTAGAGCACGACGACGACACTCTGATTCATCAACTGTTCACCTTCCGCCAGATAGAGCGCTTCCCTGTCGTACTGTTTGGCGACCTGCTGGGTAATCTGCGGTGGCTCGTAGCCGAAGGCCAGAATCTCGATCCGAGCCGGTGAAACGCCGTCGTTGACGAGGACCTCTTTCACGGAGGCGGCCCGCCCGAAAGAGAGCGTTCGGTTGTAGTCGCGGGCGCCGATCTTGCTGGCCCTTCCCATCAGCCAAATCTGGGCGGCCGGGTCCTGGGTAGCTCGTTTTGCGACCTCGGCGAGGAGCCCCTGCGCGTATTTGGCAGGCACGCTTCGAGAATTGGTGGGGAACAGGACAATCCCCGGATCGCGGTCCGCCACGGACAGGACATGGCACTGCAAAAGCTGCGTGAACCACGGCCGGCAGTAGTCCTTGCACTCGACGATGTGCTTGAAGATCTCCCGATAGGAGGCATGAGACATGGCTTGCCGCTGCTCCTGCATATGTTCCTGGAACAGCTGCTCGGCCTGATTCTGGCTCTCCAGCTGCTGATGTGCCCGCAGCGTGTCAACGGCGAAATCGAGGGCTCCCTGGCGGCACCTCTGGTCGACCAGCTGGTTTTCACTGCCTGCCGCTGCCAGAAACCCGGATGGATGCTCGCTATCGAGCAGTTCGTCCCCGATGGGGGAATCCTTCAGCTCCGTATAGACCTTCATGAACTGGCGAACCAGACCGTCGGCCAGCTCCTTGGGAACGGAAACCTCCACGGTCAGGGTACGCTGCTGCTCGACGCCGTGATTGCGCGCCACCAGGGTGTACTCGGTGGTTTTCTTCGGATGAACCTTGCTCGTACCGGACTCGGGAACGCTGTTCCCGTTCAGCGTGACCTCGGCGGAATGCAGAGTTTCCCAGCGCAGCGTGGCGCTCTGATCTTGCTCGATCTTTGCAGGTTCCGCTACAAAAGAGTCGATCGTTACGGTGCCGCCGGTGAGCACGAAATAGCCGGCCAGGACGACGCCGGCCGCCGTGGTAACCATGGCGACTTTATCCCAGCCCCAGCTGATTTCTCCCAGCCGGCCGATGCCTCCCAGCCGGCTGATGCCTCCCAGTTGGCTGATGCCTCCCAACCAGCCGAACCAGCCATGCCGCCGCATGGTGACGTCGAGGACGGCTCCTCGCTCCAGGACGATTTCACCCACCGCTGGATCCCAACCGCGGCCGTACACTCTGTACTCAATTCTCCGACCCTCGAATTTGGGATCGAGTTGGATGCTCGCATAACCGGGCCGTTCGGGAGCCACCACTTCTGCCAGTCCCCCTTCTGCAACCAGGGAAATTTGGACCTCCTCCAGCGGCCTCCCCTTTCTGTCTCTGACCAAGATATTGAGGGAAACGGGATTCCCGCTGCCAGTCGGCCGAGTTGGGCCTTTCACCTTCATCTTCCTCCTTCTCGGGTCACCCTCTGGGAGATCCAGGCTCGGCGCCGCGCTTCCGCTCCCGGGTGCCAAGAACCGGTTCACGCACCTTCCCCGCTGGGTTCACTGCCGTCGATGCTAGCCCCCATGAAGAGCCCGATCCACGTACAGCATGGCAAAGGTGCAATCCCGCTGACCATCCGGAGCTTGTCTACGCTTTTTTGAGACAGCCCGGGTCGTGCAAGCCGGCTTGGCGGCGCCCGGGATTCGCGCTATCTTGCCTGCGTCGCAACCATCCCGCCCGAGTCCCGCGAATCCCAACCTCTCCCGATGCGCAAGCTCCTGCCCGCCACTGTACGAAGGCGCAACAACGCCACCGCTCTGCTTTTTGTCGGGCTCGCCGCTTGCCTGCTGGCAACCCCGGCGTGCAGCCTGTTGGGCGGCAACCGTGAACCGGTGGTGCTCATCGTCATCGACACCCTGCGGGCCGATCACCTCGGCGTCTACGGCTATCAGCGGCCGACCTCGCCGGCCATCGACAAGTGGGCGGAGGAGGCGGCCGTCTTCGATCGCGCCTTCTCGACCTCGCCCTGGACACTACCCGCCTTCGGCTCCATCTACACCGGCCAGCTACCCACCCGCCACGCCGCCGGCGTGCGCGTTCGCAAGGTCGCGCAGCTGCCCGCCCGCGACGAGATCCCGCAGCTGATCCGCCACGCCGACACCCTCTTTTTCGAGCTCGACTCGTCGCTGAAGACGCTCGCCGAGATCCTCCGGGACAAGGGCTACACCACCGGGGCGGTGATCAACAACGCCTTCCTCAAGCCCCGCTTCGGCATAGATCGAGGCTTCGAAACCTACGATTACACTCCCAAGCCGCGGGTCAAGATCCGCACCGCCGACGCCACCGTCGACCGAGCCCTGCGGTGGCTCGACGAAAACCCTGAGGGGCCTTTCTTCCTGGTGTTGCACATCTTTGACCCGCACATGCCCTACGCCGCCCCGGCACCGTTCGCCGGGAAGTTCAGCAACCAGTACGCCGACACCTATGGGCTGCCGATCGAGGACTTCACCGCGCTGCGCCAGGAGGCGAAAAGGCCTACCGAGAAAGGCCGTATCGCCGAGGCTCTCAACACGGCGCTGTACGACGAGGAAATCGCCTTCAGCGATCACGAGCTGGGCCGCTTCCTCGACGGCCTGAAGGCGCGCGGCATCTGGGGCCGCGCCCTGGTGATGTTGACCTCCGACCATGGTGAGGAGCTGCACGATCACGGCCGCTTCGAGCACGGCCACACCGTCTACAACGAGCTGCTGCGGGTGCCGCTGATGGTGTGGGGTCCGGACGTCAGGCCGGGCCGCTACTCCGAGCCGGTGTCGCTGGTCGATATGATGCCGACAATCCTCGAAACGGTGGGTGTGCGCGCACCACAAGCGCCGGTGGGCGTCTCGCTGCGACCTCTACTGACCACGGGCACGGCGCCACAAGAGCGCCTGCTGTATGCCGAGCGCACCCTCTATAAAGGCGAGAAGAAGGCGGTGATCCGCTGGCCGTGGAAAGCGATCATCGATCTGGAGAAGGACAGACAGCTGCTTTTCGATCTCGAAGCTGACCCGGCCGAGAAGGTCAACCTCGCCCCGCAGCGCACCGCGGTGCTCTACGAGCTCCTCGGCCGATTGCAGGAGACCATGCTGGCGGCCGACCAGCAGGCCCAGCACAACGAGGTGCTGCTCGACGCCGAGACCCTCAAGAACCTCCGTGCCCTCGGCTACCTGCGTTAGCCCCTACGAATTTTTTCGCCAGCCGGCCTCGTAGACCGACTTGTAGTAATCCTCGTAGTCGGAAGAGGCGAGCCGCTCCGCCCACTCCGGGTTCTGCGCATACCAGCGCACCGTGGCCCGCAACCCCTCCTCCAGTGAGGTCTTCGGCGCCCATCCCAGCTGCTGCCGGATCTTTGCGGACGACAGCGCATAGCGGCGATCGTGGCCGGGTCGATCGTCGACCAGATGGATGCGCGAGACCAGCTCGTCGGCCTTCAGCTCCGCCTCCTCGGCCACCAAACGGCAGAGCGAGCGGACCATGGCGAGGTTGTCGACGTCGGCGGTGCCGGAGACGTTGAAGACGGCACCCGTTTCGCCGCGCTCGAGGATCGCCAGAATCGCCTCGCAGTTGTCCTCCACATAGAGCCAGTCACGCTGCTGCGCGCCGTCGCCGTAGACCGGCAGCTCCTTGCCGATCAGAGCGTTGCGGATCATCAGCGGGATCAGCTTCTCGGGGAACTGGAAGGGGCCGTAGTTGTTGGTGCTGCGGACGATGAGCGCCGGAGTGCCGTAGGTGCGCCGGTAGGCCAGGCAGAGCAGATCGGCCGCCGCCTTGCTGGCCGCGTACGGGCTGCTCGGCCGCAGCGGGCTCTCCTCGGTGAACGGCTCCCCCCCCTCGGCGTCGCCGTAGACCTCGTCGGTGGAGATCTGCAGGAAGCGCTCGAGGCCGTGTTCCCGGGCCGCCTCGAGAAGCGACTGCACGCCGACGACGTTGGTATGCAGGAAAGGCGTAGCATCGAGGATGCTGCGGTCGACATGCGTCTCGGCGGCGAAGTTGACGAGCGCCGAGGGGCGCTCCTGCCGGAACAGCTCGTCGAGGACTGCCCGGTCGGCGATATCTGCTTCGACGAGCCGGTAGCGATCGGCATCCTCCAACCCCGCGAGCCGCCCCCGATCGCCGGCGTAGGTCAGCTTGTCGAGGTTGACGGTACGCCAGGTCTCGGTGTCGTAGAGCTTGCGCACGAAGTGGGCGCCGATGAAGCCGCAGCCTCCGGTCACCAGGATGGTCTTCATGCGCCGGCCTCGTAGTCGAAGTTGTTGTCAGTCTCCTGCAGGCTCGGAAGCGCTGCGTCGCGCGCAGACAGGCGCGGCGCCGTCAGCGGCCAGCGGATGCCGATGTCGGCATCGTTCCAGATGATGCCGCGCTCGAGCTCGGGCGCGTACTCGGCCGTCACCTTGTAAAGAACGTCGGCCTCATCGCTCACCACACAGAAGCCGTGGGCGAAGCCGGGAGGAAGGTAGAGCATCTCGCCAGCACCGGCGTCGAGGTCAATCCCCAGCCAGCGGCCGTAGCTCGGCGAGCCCCTGCGGATGTCCACCGCGACGTCGAAGATGCGCCCCCGCAGCACCACCACCAGCTTGGCCTGCGCCTGCGGCTGTAGCTGGTAATGCAGACCCCGCAGCGTGCCCTGCACAGAGCGGGAGTGGTTGTCCTGAACGAACTCGTCCTCGATGCCGTTGGCGGCGAAGACCGAGCGCTTGTAGAGCTCGGCGAAGAAGCCACGGCCGTCCTCGAGGCCCCTCGCCTCGACAAGAATCAGCTCGGGGATCTCGAGCCGTCGGAAGGTGAACGCCATTGGCAGCTTTCTCCGCAACCCGTTCAGAGCAGCACCTCGGCGTCGTCGCCGAGCATCAGGCGCAAGGCGGCATGACTGCCGGCAACGCCCTGGACGACGGCGCCGTGCCCCAGGATGCTGTCCTCCAGGCGGCCGGCACCCTCCACCCTGGCCCCGTCCAGCAGCACGCAGTGCTCGAGCGAGGAGCCCTTGATGGTGCAGTTCCGCCCGACGCTCGAATAGGGACCAAGGAAGGCGTCCTCGAGCACCGATCCGGCGCCGATGATGGCGGGGCCGCGCACCTCACTGCGAACGATGCGCGCCCCGTCGTCGAGCATCACCCGGCCGACGACCCGGCTCTCATCGTCGATCTCGCCGCGGAGGCTCTTTTCGGCCCGGTCGTCGAGCACCACACGGTTGGCCTCGAGAAGATCGTCCTTCTTGCCGGTATCGAGCCACCAGCCATCAACGACGAAGCTCTCGATCCTGCCGCCGCCGTCGAGCAACCCCTGGATGGCGTCGGTGATCTCGAGCTCGCCCCGTGGCGACGGCTGCAGCCGATCGATGGCCTCGTGCACGGCGGCCGAGAAGATGTAGACCCCGATCAGAGCCAGATTGCTCGGCGGCTTCTCGGGCTTCTCGATCAGCCGCAGCACCTGGCCGGCACCGTTGAGCTCGGCGACGCCGAAGAGCCGCGCATCGACGACCTCCTTGAGCAGGATGACCCCGTCGGCGGCGGTCTCCTCGAACTTCCGCACGAAGCTCTCGATCCCCTCGCCGATGAGGTTGTCGCCCAGATACATGACGAAAGGATCGTCCTCGAGGAAGGCGCGGCTCGTCTTCACCGCGTGCGCCAGCCCCAGGGGCTCGTCCTGGAGGATGAAGGTCAGCTCGAGGCCCCAGGGATTCTCCGTCAAGGCCTGGCGGATCTGATCTCCCGTTTCGGGCGCGATGACCACCCCCACCCGCTCGAGGCCCGCCGCCTGCAGATGCTGCATGACGTAGTGGAGCACCGGCTTGTTGGCCACCGGCACCAGCTGCTTGGCCAAAGTGTGGGTCAGCGGCCGCAGGCGGGTGCCCTTACCGCCGGCCAGAACGAGCGCTTTCACACCACGCCTCCTCCCATCGGCACGGTTCTCCTTCGAGGTTCCCATGCGCCAGCAACGATTCTCGAGAAGTCAGCAGAATGGCCGTGGCCAGCCGCAGCTGATCTGCTGCCACATGGTATCAAACGGCCTACTGAGAGGTTGCCGGTCCTCATCTCTCACGGAGCCTGCGACTTCCAGGCGATGCGTTCGATCCCGCGGACGCCGTCGAAGCCGCTGTCGAAGGACAGGATCCATCGGATCGCGTGGTGCTCCATCGACGCGGGCGATCCTCACCCTAGCATTTTCTCTAGACATCTGTATGAGTGTTATGTATGATCAGATGTTATGAAGCGCACGACCTTGATCCTGGAGGATGGCTGCATGGAAGCCATCCGGGAATTGGCCCACCGCCAGAAGCGCAAGCTTTCCGATGTCGTCAACGAGCTATTGCTCGAAGGTCTGGAGAACCACAGGCAGTATCGGCAACCTGTGCCCTTCGAGCTACCGGCGTTCTCCATGGGCAGGCCACGCGTCAACCTCGCGGATCACGACGCCCTCGAGGCGGTCATGAATGATTCCTGATGCCAGGGATCATCGACACCAACCTTCTGCTCTACGCTGCCAACGCCGACGCCGACGAGCATGAGGCCGCTGCCGAGTTCCTCGTCCGAGCCGGCACCTCGCCAGAGCAGTGGTATTTCACCGAGGGGATCCTCTACGAGTTTCTCAGGGTCGCAACCCACCCCGCTGTGTTCCCCAAGCCGTTGGACTGGCAGGAAGGCGTGCGCTTCCTCCGGCCGCTCGTCTCCAGCTCACGGTTCCGCGTCATCCTGGCCGGCGAGCGTCACTGGGACGTGCTCGAGCAGGTGCTAGGTCAGCTCAGCCACCCCGCCGGCAATCTCTTCTTCGATATCCGTACGGTGGCGCTGATGCGGGAACACGGGATCCGCGAGGTCTACACCAACGATACCGACTTCCTGCAATTCTCCGGCATCAAGGTGATCAACCCTCTCCGTACCTAGCCCGCATTTCTCAACGGGTTGCGTCGCGAGGGCGTGGGAAAGGGCGCGGGCGCAAGGCGCGCGCCGGGAGGGTTCCGCAGGCGTATTTGACAATACGTCGAGGAGCCCGAGCAAGCGCAACGCAGCGAGCGCGCCCTTTGCCGCGCCCGCAGCAGCAAACCGTTGAGATATGCGGGCTAGCCCGCTGCTTGATGTCTTTGAACCCGTGGACGACGGCGTTGAGCCGTTTGTGCCGGACAGCCACCGGCGGCAGGCGGCCGTCACCTCACAGCGAGATATCGAAGGGCTTTCTGAGGGCGAAGGCGACGACCATGGTGAGGATGAAGAAGACCACGAGCCAGTGGGTTTTCCAGCCGAGCAGGCTGACCTCGCGCTCGGGGTAGTCGAGGCTGATCGACTCCACCGGCGATGAGGGCGGCAGGGGCGGCTCGGAGGGATTGAGGAGCTGGTCGAGGAAACCGTTAAACGGCTCCAAGCACTCGATGCGGGCGACA
>JBHHYG010000101.1:0-10646 GCA_046757445.1 Acidobacteriota bacterium | reverse complement strand
CTCGGCCAAGCACCGCAGATCTACGAGCTGGCCGACAAGCTCGACGAGATCCGTGCCGCCATCGTGGCTGAAGAATGGCAACGGGCGGCGGCCGTCTGGAAACAGTACAAGCGAATGGAAGCGGTGTACGGGCCGCGTTTTCGATGACCCGGGAAAGAAATTGATGCCACACAGGGACCTCGCGATACTCTGCTTACTGGTGCTGGCGCCAGCGGCATGGGCAGCGCCGGGGTCGGCCGTGTCGCAACCTCAGTCCCCGGTCGTTGCGCCCCTCACCCTGGCCTTCATACCTCAGGAGAATCCCGAGAAGCTCATCGGCGACATCTCGGTCATCACCGGATACTTGCAGAAGGAGCTCGGGTTTCCGGTGAAGGGATTCGTCACCCTCGACCATGCCGCCGCGGTCGAGGCCCTGCGCAACGGTGATGCCGACATCTCCTTCATGGGCGCGCTGCCGTACGTTCTGGCCCACGACCAGATCGGTGCCCAGGTCCTCCTCGCCGAGGTCTACCGTGGCAGCCCGACTTACCGCGGGCGCATCTTCGTCCGCAAGGACAGCGGCATCCGCAAGATCGAAGAGCTGCGGGGCAAGAGCATCGCCTTCGCCGACCCCATCTCGGAGTCGGGCTACCTCTACCCGCTGGACATCTTCGTCGGTGCCGGACTCTTGCGGCGCGGCGAAGACCCGCAGCAGTTCTTCGGCACCGTCTACTTCGCTGGCGGATACCAGCAGGCGGTTCAGGCGGTCGCCCACGGCTATGTCGATGCCGCCGGTGCCAGCCAGTTCGCCGATCTGCTGCTGACTGCCGAGCAGCTGCAGCAGGTTATCTGGATCGCAGAATCAGAGCCGATCCCCAGCCATACCGTCATCGCGCGTCGAGACCTGGATCCATCACGCCTCCAGGCCTTCAAGCGAGCCATGCTGAAGCTCAACCAGGCCACCTACAGCTACTTGCTGGCGCATGTCTACGGTCCTGACGGCTACATCGAAGCCAGCCATGAAGATTACCTCGGTGTCGAGGAGATGGCGCGTCTGTACGGCTACATCAAGCGATAGCTGGGCGACAGGTGAGTGGGTTGAAGCAGCAACCAGGAGTCGAGCAGCAAAGCTCGACCAGGGTCTCCAAGGCGGTGGTGCTTGAGAAGGTTCGTGTTCGCTATCGACCACAAGATGCCGCCGCGCTCGAGGTCGACCACCTGTCGATCGATGTCGGTGAGCAAGTCGCCGTGATCGGCCCCAGTGGATCGGGCAAGACCACCCTGCTGCGGCTCATCAACGGCTACGCCAAGCTGGAGGCCGGCGAGGTCAGGGTCCTCGGCAACGGCATTCACTCGACGACGAGCCGCTCGGTACAGTCGCGCCGCAGGGGGCTACGGTTGCAGGTGGGAATCATCTTTCAGGACTTCAACCTGATCGGCCGGGCCAGCGTTTTCGACAACGTCCTGTGGGGTAGGCTGGGCAGGCTCAATCCGCTGCTCAGCTCGTTGGGGTGGTTTCCGGGCGCAGACAAGCGAGTGGCATTGCGGTCGCTCGACGAGGTGGGTCTGCTGGCTCAAGCCGACCGCCGGGCCGACTCTCTGAGTGGGGGACAGCAGCAGCGCGTTGGCGTGGCACGCGTTCTGGCCCAGGAAGCCGAGATCCTTCTCGCCGACGAACCGGTCAGCAGCCTCGACCCGGCCCTGGCAGGCGACATTCTAGGGTTGCTGACCGCGGTCAGCCGTCGCCACGGTGCAACCCTGCTGATGAGCCTACATCAGCCGAGGTTGGCCGTACGCTATGCCCAGCGGATCGTCGGCTTGCAAGAGGGCCGGGTTGTGTGGGACGGGGCCGCGGCGGCGCTGGATGATGATGCTGTGTGCACCATCTACGATCGTCGGCTCGAATTGAATGTTCCGTAACCGAGGAGGCGACAGCTCGAGGGATGACCGTGACGGTTACCGAGGTTCCTGGTTCCTCCTTGTGGCAGAGTCTGACGAGGCTCTCGCGGCTGCTCCTTCTGCTGCTGCTCGCGGGCTGGTGCCTGAGAGGGACCGGCTTTCATCTGCACAACTTGGCTCGAGGCCTGCCCCGCCTGGCCGAGTTTTTCTCCCGCATGGTGCCCCCGGATACGAGCGTCACCAAGATTGCCTTCGACGCCACCGTGGAAACCCTCCAGATCGCTCTTCTCGGAACCCTGCTCAGTGGGCTGGCATCGTTCCCCCTCGGCCTCATGGCGGCAGTGAATCTTGCGCCACGCTGGTTGTATCAACCGGCCAAGTGGCTGTTGGCGATCCTGCGAGCTGTACCCATGATTCTTCTGGCGCTGATGTTCGTCAGCGCCGTGGGGTTGGGGCCCTTCCCCGGTGTGCTGGCGGTGGCGGTGCATTCCACCGGAATGCTGGGTAAGTTCTACGCCGAGGCCTTTGAAGGGGCCCGCCGCGGCCCGCTGGAGGCCCTGGACAGCGCCGGTGCCAGCTGGTTACAAAAGGTCCGCTTCGGTGTGCTCCCCCAGGTCTCGCCTGAGCTGGCCAGGGACACCCTTTTCCGGTTCGAGCTGAACCTACGTGAGTCCCTTGCTCTCGGGCTGGTCGGAGCAGGTGGCATCGGCTTCTATATCCAGCTCTATGTCCGCGCCTTTCAGTACGAAAAGGTAGCAACATTGAGCCTGGTGATACTGGTCATGGTAGTGCTGATCGAGCAAGCCAGCATCGTCATCCGGCGGCAGCTGCGCTAGAAACATCCAGGTTTCAGGTCAGCTCATGCCAGACAGCTCATCTGTGTCGGCGCCGACGACCGTCGTCCCTGGCTTCAGGGTTCATCGCCCCGGTATGCTAGAGTGACTGGGCAATGGAGAAATCGACCCAAGGGGACCTCGGCGGTAATGAGGTTACCTATCTAGGCTGCTCGAGCTGCGGCCACGAGGTGCAACTTCTCGACGGCCAGTTTCTCGATCATGGACCCATTCGTTGCGGCAGCTGCGGAGTCGAGATCCGGTCCGCCGTGTGGGGGCGAATGATCAAGGAAGCCCTTTCCTCAGCGGGTTAGGGCCAGCGCAGAAATAACTTCCCGGAGTTCGGGCCCAGATTTGGGTCGGATTTGGTCGAACCGAGGGAGCAGAACCGCAGGCGTAGCCAAAGTTACGTCGAGGATTCTGCGAGTGAGGATCGGCCGAAGATGGCCCGAAGATGGGATGCGAAAATGGGCAGTTATTTCTGCGCTGGCCCTTAGCCGCCGACAGAAACGCCGTCGTCCTCCCACAAGATCTGCCGGTCGCCGCGGACACCGCGGTTGATGACGCCCTCGATGATATCGACACCTTTCGTGCCGATGAATTGGCTCAACCGTTGGGTGTTCTCGATTCCTTGGGATTCGAGCACGCCGCCGGAGATGCGCAGCAGGAAGCGGAAGTCCGTGCCGTCCTCGCTCAGGACATTGAAGTGGCACCTGGCCTGCTGGAAGCTGCCGTCCTCGTCAGTTTCCCAGACCGGGTCACCCGAGCGGATGCGAAACGTCTCCTGGGTTTGACCGTCGACGAAGATCCAAGAGTAAATGGTCACGGCAATCTCGCGAGGCTAGTCCGTACGTACCATGCGCCACAAGTCGACGAGGGCGGGCCGCTTGCCGTGCATGAGGATGGCAACCCGAAAGATCTTGGCGGCGGCCCACACGCTGAACACTACGCCGACGATAAGGATAACGATACCCAACCACACCTCCCAGAGCGGCGGCTCGGCGACGTTGACGCGCGCGAACATCACCAGTGGGGTGAAAAACGGGATGAAGCTCAGCACGCGGGTAGCGAGCGAGCTGGGATTGGTAATCACGTAGAAGGTGGAAAAAAAAGCCAGCATGATCGGCAGCATGACCGGGAACATGGCGTGCTGTAGCTCCTCGGTGCTGTTGCAGGTGGCGCCGACGGCGCTGAACAGGGTGACGTACATCAGGTAGCCGAGTACCAGAAAGATGAGGAAGTAGGTAGCCAGGCCGGGATCGAGGAACTTACCGAGATCAACCTCGGTCATGAAACTGCTGGCCACCATCAGGCCCGGCAGAGCGTAGAGCCCGACCACCAGCGCCATGACGATCCAGATACCGAGCTGGGCGAGGCCAGCGCCGAGCACACCGAGGATCTTGCCGGCCATGAACTCCACCGCGGTGACGGCGCCGATGATCAGCTCGATGAGACGCGAGCTCTTCTCCTCGACGATCGCCATGGCCATCTGTTGGCCGTGCATCATTACCATCATGTACATCAGCATGGCGAGCGCAAAGGTGCTGATATAGGCGGTCAAGAAGCCGCCGCTCTCCTCACCCTCTTTGGAGACGGTGATCGTCTCGAGGTCGGCACCTTGCACCTGGCGGACCTTCTCCAGCTCGTCGCCGCTGAGCCAGCTCTCGAGCACCGTGGCGGTCACCGCCCGATCCAGGTTTCCGAGAATGACGGGGTTGCCCGTCTCGCGGGCGTAATATTGGGCGCGGGCGCGGATTTCCACGTCGGGACGCAAGACGAGGTACCCTTCGAGCTGTTCGTTGCGGACGGCGTCGGACATCTGCCGGCGCACTCGTTCCTGGTCGGCGGCCGCAACATTCACGGTCTGCTCGATGGTGATGGGGAGATCCTCGATCCCGGCCAGCCGCTCGGCCAGCTTGCCGCCGAGGCCGGTGCCGAAATCGAGCACCGCCAGCCGTAGCTGAGAGATGTCCGTACGAGTGAACAGGACCGAGATACCACCCCAGAGCACGAACATGCCCGGCACCAGCAGGGTGGTGAAGATAAAGGCACGGCTTCGCACGCGAGCGAGGAACTCGCGGCGGGCGATCTGGGCGACTTTGTTGAAGCTCATCGGTCCGCCCCCCTGTTGTTGGCGGCAGGGAGGACAACGCCGACATGCTCAGCTTCCTCCACCCCCTTGCCGGGGTCGTAGCCGACCTTATCGAGGAAGATATCCTCTACCGAGGGCTCCGCGAGGGCGAACGAGCGAACCGTCACCCGCTCCAGCAGCTGCCGTAGGACCTGTTGAGAATGCGCATCGTTGTCCATCAGCAGGCTGGCCTCGCGGCCTGAGTCACGCACCTCACGCACACCGTCGAGCTGCTTCAGCGCGTTCGCTTCACCATCGTACTCGAGCTTGATGGTGCTCTTTCCATAGGAGGCCTTGATGTCGCTGAGGCCGCCCGACAACACTGCCCGACCCTGATGGATCAGGCAGATCGACTCGCACATCTGTTCGACCTGGTCCATCCGGTGTGTGGAAAGCACCACCGTTGTGCCCCGCTGGCGTTGCTCGAGAATGAGCTCTCTGAGTAGCCGGGTGTTCACTGGGTCGAGGCCGCTGAACGGCTCGTCGAGAACCACCAGCGCGGGGTCGTGGATCACCGCGGCGGCAAACTGCACCTTTTGCTGCATGCCCTTGGAGAGTTCGTTGGTCTGTGATCTGGCCCGTTCTCCCAGTCCGAGCCTGTCGAGCCAGTTCCGGGCGCGCCGGTTCGCCTCGCCGAGGGGGAGCCCGCGGATGGTGCCGAGGAAGGCGAGCTGCTCGCCGATCCTCATGCGCGGGTACAGGCCGCGTTCCTCCGGCAGATAGCCGAGGCGGTCGCGTACCGCGAGGGGGTCCTCTCTGCCGAGCACCTGCAGGTAGCCGCCGTCGGGCACGTAGATGCCGAGGGCGAGGCGTACGGTCGTGGTCTTCCCCGAGCCGTTTGGGCCCAACAAACCGAAGATCTGACCGGCGGGGATCTCTACGCTCAGATCATCGACGGCACGGGTGCCATCGAAAGTCTTTACCAGGGCCTCACAGCGTAAGGCGAACTCGGCGTTCATCGGCGCAGCGGACGGTGAGCGGGCACGAATGGAGGTACCCAAGTTGCGCCACAGGCTACCGATACAACCAGGCCGTGGCAAGGGAACCGGGGACCCTCTAGCGGCCGCTGGGCCGTCGGCCTGGTCGGCGCGTCGGCCTCGAGCGCAGACGCTTGCGCCTCCTACGATGGCAACATACGCTGGTAGTGGCTGATTTCTGGAAGCTCCCCCCCATTCAAGTCATCTCGAGGTGGAATCCCATGCACCCTGCGGACGCCGAGCCTGACCCACGGCCGGTCCCCTCGCCGCGGTCGCCGTGGAACTATGCGCTGGCGGGGGCGCTGGCGACCTTGGTGGTGGTGGCGGGAGTCGCAGCTCTCTGGTGGCCGTCGCCCGGTGGGGATGGCGAGTCGCAGGGAGGGGGCGTTGCCGAAGGTGGCCCCGCCGGGCCCATGGGCTTCGGGCCTCCGCCGGTCAAGGTGGTGGCGGCGGTGGAGACGATCGCCGCTGAGCCGGTCGAGCTTCTCGGTTCAGTGGCCGCGCTGCGCGATTCGCTTGTCGCCAGCGAGGTCGAAGGTGTGGTGGCGGAGGTGCGCGTGGACGAGGGCGACGAGGTGGCGGCAGGCGACCTGCTGGCGCGGCTGCGCACCACCACGGTAGAGCTGCAGCTCGCCGCCGCTCAGGCCGCCAGCAAGGAGGCCGCGGCGAGGTTGGTGAGCTACGATGCCGAGCTGCGCCGGATGACCGACCTGCTCGAGCGGCAAGCGGTTTCACAGAGCGAGTTTGACCAGGCTGTGGCTGACCGGGATGCTCAACAGCAGAGCGTGGCCCGCAATCAGGCGGACGCAGAACGACTTCAGGAGCTCATCAACCGTGCCAGCATCACCGCTCCTTTCGCTGGCAAGGTTGCGGCTGTGCACGTGGAGGTTGGCGAATGGGTGAGCCAGGGTGGCGATGTGGTCACCCTGGTGGACCTTTCCGAGGTCGAGGTCACCGTTCCCATCCCTGAACGATATGTCCCGTCGGTGCAGATCGGCTTTCCCGTCGAGGTGCGCTTCGATGCGCTGCCCGGCCGAACCTATGCCGGCAGGGTGAAAGCGCTGGTCCCCCAGGCCGTGCCCGAAGCCAGAACTTTCCCGCTGCTCATCGCCGTCGACAATCCCGGCGGCCACATCCAGGGAGGCATGGTGACTCGGGTGAGTGCTCGGGTCGGAGAACCTAGCCCGACAGTGCTGGTGCCCAAGGATGCCCTGGTCAACCGCGGTGGACAATCGCTCTTGTACCGGCTTCGGCCTCGGAGGCCCGGATCCTCCGATGCCGGCGAGAGTTCGTCGCCGACCGATCCCGCGGGAGCGGGCACCGGCGATGTGGAGACGATGATAGTGGAGGAGCTGACCGTCAGAACTGGACCGGCCCTCGGAACATGGCAGGTCGTCGAGGGTCAGGTTGCCGGCGATGACCTCGTGGTGGTGCGGGGCAACGAAAGCCTGCGGCCGGGCCAGTCGGTGAAGGTGATCGGGCGGCTGGAAATGGAGCCACCGCCAACCCCCTCGCCGAACGAGCCCGTGGCCATCGCGCCCCGTAGAGGATCCTTGCCATGAAGCTAGTCGATGCCTCCATTCGTTTCCCGGTGAGCGTCACCGTTGGGGTGATCTTGGTGGTGTTGTTCGGGGCCCTGTCGTTGTTCCGCATTCCTGTGCAGATGATCCCCGATGTCGATCGGCCCCAGGTGACGGTCACCACCGTCTGGCCGGGAGCCTCACCGGAGGAGATCGAGACGGAGATCGTCCAAAAACAAGAGGACGAGCTCAAGACCATCGAAGGTATGGTCGAGATGACCAGTGAGAGCAACGACTCGCTTGGCCGGGTGGTGATGAAGTTCGAGACCGGCAGTGACATCGACGCCTCTCTCCTTCGCGTCAACAACAAGCTGGAGCAGGTGCGCGACTACCCGACCAACGCCCTCAAGCCGGTGATCAGCACCCAGGACGAGGCCGAGGGAGCGATGGCCTGGTTCTTGTTGCGCGCACGGGCCGGCAACCACATCGACATCGAGACACAGCGGGACTTTGTCGAAGATGTCATCCAGCCGGCCCTGGAGCGCGTCCCCGGGGTCGCGGCCAGCGGCATCTTCGGTGGCAGGGAGCGGGAGCTCCAGGTGATCGTCGATCCCCATGCGCTGGCCGGGCGCGGCCTCACCCTCAGCCAGGTGGGTAGGGCGCTGGATGCCGAGAACAATGATGTGAGCGCCGGCGACTTCGATGAGGGAAAGCGGCGTTACGTTGTGCGCACCATGGGGAAATATCGGAGTCCCGAGGAGGTGGAGGAGGTCGTCCTCGCCTGGCGGCAGGGGGCGCCGGTCTACGTGCGCGATGTCGCCACCGTGCGGTTGGGATTTCAAGATGCCGAGGAGGTTGTGCGACAGCGGGGCGAGCCCACAATCGCCATCAACGCCAGCCGCCAGACTGGTGCCAATGCCCTGTATGTGATGGCGGGGTTGCGAAGTGCTGTGGCGCAGCTCAACGCCGGCACGTTGGCGGACAACGGCATGGTGCTCGAGGAAGCCTTTGCCGAGAGCGACTACATCGAGGGCGCCATTTCACTGGTGCAGCAGAACATCGTCATCGGTGGCCTGCTGGCAGTCCTGACCCTATTGCTGTTCCTGCGTAGCTTTTCCAGCACCCTGGTCATCGGCCTGGCGATTCCTGTCAGCATCATGGGGACGTTTCTGGCCATGACCATGCTCGGACGTAATATCAATGTCGTCAGCTTGGCGGGCCTGGCCTTCGCCGTCGGCATGATCGTCGATGCATCGATCGTGGTGCTGGAGAACATCTATCGTCATCAACAGCTCGGCAAGAATCGGCGCCAGGCCGCCTACGACGGCGCACGCGAGGTCTGGGGCGCGGTGCTGGCCTCGGTGTTGACCACCGTCGCTGTCTTCCTGCCCGTGCTCTTCGTTCAGGAGGAAGCCGGCCAGCTGTTCCGCGATATCGCTGTGGCAGTCAGCGCCGCAGTGCTCATCTCCCTGGCGGTTTCCATTACCCTGATCCCCAGCCTGGCTGCCCGCGTGCTGCAGACCGTGACGACCGGAAGTCACACGAGGACCGGCGCTGCTGTCTCGGGGCGAGGAGGCTGGCGCAACCTCTGGGGCGGAGTCGGGCTGGCCCACGCCATGACCCAGGGGGTGGGCGACGCCATCTATCGGCTGTCGGCCTCCGTGCGCTGGCGGTTGGCGATCATCCTGGTACTGACAGGCGGCGCAGTGCTGTTGGCTTGGGGTCTGATGCCGCCGACCGAGTACCTACCCACCGGCAACCAGAACTTCGCCTTCGGCGCCCTGATCCCGCCGCCGGGCTACAACGTCGACGAGTACATCTCCATCGCCCAACATGTCGAGGGCCGGCTGCGTCCTTACTGGGAGGCCAAGCCCTTCACGCCCGAGGCGGCGGCGCTGGACGGACCGCCGGTCGGCAGCTTCTTCTTCGTCGCCAGGGGTAGCTTCGTCTTCGTCGGGGCGCGGGTCGACCCGGAGGTGGCCGACCAAGCCTACCGAATCGTGCCGGTAATCCAGAGGGCCATCGGCGGCATCCCCGGGACTATCGGCGTCGTGCAACAGCGCTCGATCTTCCAGCGTGGCCCGCGCGAAGCCGGCCGAGCCATTGACATTGATCTCAGCGGTCCTGACCTGACGCGGTTGATCCAACTCGGGGGCAGAATCTTCAGCGGGGTGATGGCGGCGGTGCCAGGGGGCCAGGCGCGACCCATCCCCAGCCTCGATCTCGGCAACCCGGAGGTGCGGGTTATCCCGGACCGGGCCAGGGTGGCGGAACTGGGCCTGACAGCGCAGGAGCTGGGTTTCGATGTCAACGCGCTGGTGGACGGCGTGAAGGTCAGCGAGTACCAGTACCATGGCCGGGCTATCGATCTGATGTTGCTGGGGGCGCCCCGCTTCTCCTCCCGGAGTCAGGACATCGGCGTCCTGACTATCGCCACGCCGGTGGGCAGGGTGATAACCGTGGCGGACGCGGGTCGTATCGTGCCCACCAGCGGTCCCGAGCAGATCAATCACCTCGAGCGCCAGCGCTCGCTCACCATCCAGGTGGTGCCGCCCGCGCAGTTACCGCTGGAGACGGCCATGCAAAGCCTCGAGGACGACGTCCTGGGGCCGATGCGCCGCGAAGGATTGCTGGGAGGCCTCTATGAAGCGCACCTGGCCGGTACCGCCGACAAGCTCACGGCTACCCGGCGATCACTGCAGGGCAACTTCGTGCTCGCTCTGGTGGTTACCTACTTGTTGATGGCAGCGCTCTTCGAGTCCTTTCTCTACCCGCTGGTGATCCTCTTTTCTGTGCCCTTCGCGGCGGTGGGTGGCTTCCTCGGCCTGGCGGCGGTCAATGCCTTCCTTGGCTATCAGGCCCTCGACGTCATCGCCATGCTGGGGTTCGTGATCCTCATCGGCATCGTCGTCAACAACGCCATCCTGATCGTCCACCAGAGCCTCAACTACATGCGGGACCACGGCCTGCCCCACCGAGAAGCCTTGCGCGAAGCGGTATCCGATCGCATGCGGCCGATCTTCATGAGCACCATCACCTCGGTGGTGGGGATGGCGCCGCTGGTACTGTTCCAGGGTGCCGGGTCGGAGATCTACCGAGGCCTCGGCAGCGTTGTCGTCGGGGGGTTGGCATTATCGACGCTCTTCACCTTGCTGCTGGTGCCGCTGGTTTTCTCGCTGGTCATGGACTTGCAGGACGCTATCGCCAGCGCTTGGCGGCGGCGCACCGGCGCTGCCTCGGCGGAAGCTTGATCTAGCCTAGCCCGCATATCTCAACGGCAGTCTGCTACGGTGGCGGGAAAGCCAGC
>JBHHYG010000100.1:0-10650 GCA_046757445.1 Acidobacteriota bacterium | reverse complement strand
CATCGCCTGCCATTGCGCTCGCGCAGCCGCGAGCCGTTGAGAAATGCGGGCTAGTCGCCACTCTCGGCGTCGCTGCCGGTTTCCTGCTCGCCAGCTGGCTGCTGTCGGCCGTTCCCGCCCTGGGACTCGCGGGGCTGCCGCCGAGCGCCGAGATCCGCATCGACATGCGGGTGGCCGGTTTCGCGATGTTGCTGGCGGTCGGTACCGCGGTGCTGTTCGGATCCGTACCGGCCGCGTTCGCCTCGCGCCTCGGCGCCGTCGCCGGCTTGCGCAACGCGGCGCGTGATGGCGGCCGCGGATCGGGCCGGCCGCGCAACGCTCTGGTGGCCGCCGAGGTGGCCTTGGCGATGATCCTGCTCGTCGGCGCCGGCCTGCTGGCACGCAGCTTCTGGCGCCTCACCCAGGTCGATCCAGGCTTTCGCACCGAGCGCCTTGTAGCCGTGCCGCTGTCGCTCGCCGGCAACGGGAGGCAGACAGGGGCGGAGCGATACGCGTTTCTCAACCAGGTCTTGGGCCGTTTGCAGGAGCTGCCCGGTGTCGAGGATGTTACCGCCGTCAACCGCTTGCCCCTTGGCGGCCCCAATGTCCTGGTCGGCGTCGAGGCAGAGGCTGAGCCATCGCCCGACGGTTTCGGCGTTTCTACCGACCGCCGCGTCGTCACACCGGGGTATTTCGACATCATGGGCATCGAGCTGATCGACGGGCGCGCCTTCGATGCCCGCGACAACGCCGACACCGGCACCCCCGCGGCGATCCTGAACCAACAGGCGGCACGCTTGTTGTGGCCCGACCAGCAGGCCCTCGGCCGCCGCCTGCACTTGAGGCTGCGCGGCGGGCCCGGGCCATGGCGCACGGTCGTGGGTGTGGTCGGCGCCGTCCACCACCATGGGCTCGATCGGGCGGTGCGGCCGGAGGTCTACGTGCCGTACGCCCAGGCCAGCGTCGAGACGATGGTGGCTCTGCTGCGCGGTCCTGCCGATCTGGCCGCGTTGAAGCCGCTGATCCAAGATGCGATCTGGGACCTCGATCCAAATCTACCGCTCGACGGCGTGCAAGACGTTGAGGCCGTGGTCAGTGCCTCGGTCTCCGAACCGCGCTTCCGGGCGTTGCTGTTGTCCGCCTTCGCCAGCCTGGCGCTGTTGCTTGCGGCCATTGGCGTGGCCAGCGTCATATCGGTGTCGGTCGCGCAGCGGACACGCGACATTGCCATTCGCGTCGCCCTCGGCGCACAGCGCGGCGAGATTCTCTGGATGAACGTGCGCGAGGGGCTCGCCCTCGGCGCCCTCGGTGCCGCCATCGGCCTAGCCGGCTCGGTTGCGTTGTCGCGGCTGGTCGAAGCCTTGCTGTTCGAGGTCACACCCAACGACCCACTGACCCTGGCGGCCGCCGCCGCGGGGCTCCTGCTGGTGGTCGCGGCAGCGAGCTACTTGCCGGCGCGGCGAGCGACTCGGATCGATCCCCTCGAGGCGATGCGGGCACAGTGAGATTTGCCGCTACACTACAGCAGTGTGGCAAAACTGAAGCGGGCGCTCGGCATCGGTTCGGCTCCGACCCTGCGATAATGCCCGGCAACGCGCTACTGAGAGTTATTGCAGCAAGGCGTTAAAGAGCAGCTTGAAGGTGCCGTGTGTCTGGCTGCGGTTCTGGGTGCGGAACCCGATCAGCACCACCCTGCCGGCACCGTACTGCGCCGAGACCATCCCGGCCTTCTTGGACAGGTGTGCCTCGCCGATGAGCCAACCGCTCTGCAGGATGTCGCGGGCGGCGTAGCGGACAACCGGCTCGTACCTCTCGTTGTGGCTTGTAGGGATGATCTCGAAAGCCGGGCTGTTCCAGAACAGCACCAGGCCCTCTGCTGGCATGCCGTAGGCCAGCGGGTGGCTGTTGTCGAACTCCACCCTCAGCGTCGAGCCAGGGCAGAAGAACTCCTGGGTGTCGACGTTGGCGACGACGTTGCGGATGGGCAACTCGAACTTGTCGATGGCGAAGCCGGTCGCCTCCCCCAAGGTCACCAAGGCCCCACCCTGCTGTACGAACTTCTTCAGCGCCTCGACACCTTCCTCGCCGATGCCGCTCCGGTATTCGGGCGGATAGACTGTCGGCGGCCGGCCGCTCCTTCCTCGGCCTCGTTCTGGCGCTCCCTCTCCGGTGATCGTGGCCGTCGAATCATTCGGTACGATGATCAGATCGTACCTGTCGTTGAGGTTGCCAGCCTTGATCTCGGCGTCCATCAACGACTGGTAAGGAAAAGCGAACTGCTCGAGAAGGAAGCGGGTCCAGCCCTCGTCCATGTTGCCGCCCCGGTAGCGCTGGTACATACCGACGCGCAGCCGCTGCACGTCGTGGAGCCCGTCGCTCGGCTCCTTTTCGAGCGCCTCGAAGTCCACTTCCGTCTGCCTGGCCACGTCCATGAGGACCGCCTTTGAACCGCTGGCGACGACGAAGTCTCCGGGGCGAAGCCCGCCGGCCGTCCTGTCAGCCCGGCGCACGGCGACGCCTTGATCGAGCAGCAGGTTCACGGCCTTGAAGCTATCGTTCAGCCTGCCGTCGAGCACGAATCCCGCGCCTCCCGCGGCAACCTTCCCGGCCAGCGGCACCGCTGCCGTGAGCTTCTGGAAATCGCCCTTCACCGCCTCGTCGACGGGGTCGACACGCACCCCCATGAACTCGGCCATGGTGTGGGTGGCGGAGTCGTAGGGCCGCAGCGGCGAGCCGTCGCGGGCCCGGGTCCACTCGTTGTCGGGATAGAGCGTGCGGCCGAGCAGGTTGCGGATCAGTCCCATCTTGGGCTGCGCCAGCGAAATCAGGTAAGAGCCCGCCCCGTAGCTCATGCCGCCGACAGTGAAGGCTTTCCGGGCCGCGGAGATCTCGACATCCGACAACAACAGCGTGTTGATCATCTTCACCGCCGTCAGCGGATCGTGCTGGGTCGCCGGGATGACGTAGGCCTTCGGCGTGCCCTGGGCGCCGCGCTCGGTTTGCCGTTTCGCCTTCAAGTAGGCGTTCCAGAGCACGGTTTGCCTATTTCTTGCGGCAATATCGAGAACCGCCCAGGCGGCAATCTTCTGCTGCTCGACGACATCCCGAAGCTTCCACCAGCCCCCCGGCCAGGGATCCGGCATGTTCGACTGGGCCTGGTAGCGCGGAAATCCTCGTGCTCCGCCACGGAGCTGGTCGGGATCGATATAGAGCGGCGTCGCCAGCCTGGCGCTGGCCGACTCGGTGAGCATCCCGGCGATGTTGTGGAAGGGGGTGATCCAGTGCCACCCGAAATGGCCCCAGCCAGGGTACTGGGCCGCGTTGAGGACGCCCGTCTTGCCGTTCTCCTCCAGCTTGTAGGCGATGTGAGCACCGTACCAGCTGAGTTCCCGCCAGATCAGGGGGTCGGCGTAGGGGCGAATGGGCTCGCTGTAGGGCGGCACATAGAAGCGGGCGCCGTAGCTGCCCATGTGGTGATGATCGACGTAGGCCTCGGGTTTCCAGTCGCGGTACAGGACCTTGGCCGCGTACTTCGACTCGACGATGTTGAGAAAGTCGCCGTCGCGGTTGTTATCGTGGCCGACGTACTTGTGGTAGAGCCAGGGCAGGCCCACTCCCTCGTACTGCGTGCCCACGTACTTGCGGTACCAGTCGGTGACCATGATCTGGCCGTCCGGGTTGAAGGACGGAAAGAAGAGGGCGATGGTGTTGCCGCGGATCCGCCGCGCTTCCTCGTCATTCCGGGCGAGCAGGTCGTAGATCAACTCCGGCGCCATCTGGCTGCCGCCGATCTCGGTGGCGTGGAGGCTCATGGACTGAAGAACGACCGCCTTGCCCTCGCCGACCAGCTTCCTGATCTCGGCCTCCGTCATTCCCCGCGGGTCGCTGATTCTGCGGTTCACCTCCCTCAGGTGTTCGAGATTGGCCATGTTCTCGGGGGAGGAGACGATCACCAGCAAGAAGGGGTTGCCCTCGGTGCTGGGTCCCATGTCGACGACCCGGACCTTCTCGCTTTGCTTGTGGAGAAGCTCGTAGTACTCGACCATCTTGTCCCAGCGCGCCATCTTCCGGTCGCTTCCGAGCTGGAATCCAAAAAACGCCTCCGGCGAGGTGAGCGCGCCCTGCGCTGCCGTGGTCGGAGCAAGGAATCCCGAAACGACGATGAGCAAAGCGAGAAGAACAGCACAAGGCCCCACACAACGGAAGTTGAATCTCATCGGCTGCTCCCTTCAGTCCATCTGCAAAGCCAGATCCGGAAGCCGGACTGCGCCCGCAGCAACAGACCGATGAGCAATGCGGGCTAGCCTCCCGGATGGTACTGCCGCTCGCTGTGGCCTTCGAGGTCCTGGCGGTAGAAGTAGACATCCCGCAGGTCACCTCGGCTGAACCTGAGCGCCTGGTCGTCAAAATGAGGAGAGGCGGGATCGCCGCTCTCGCCGCCGGCGGTGATCGCCTTGGCGCGAACGGTGTCGCCGAATTCGACGACGGCAACGAAGGTGTTACCCCTGGTGCCGTAGATCCTCTTGGTACCGTTGAAGGTGCGCTGCCCGAAGGCGGCAAGTGAGCCCCAGCGGGAGGAGGTGAAGCCAACGGGGATACTGGGTTTGCTGTCGTCGAAGGGCTGCACGATGTCGCCGGTGAGGCGTTGGAAGCGATTGATCTCGCCCCACGGAGTCTTCCAGCTGCCAAAATCCTCGGTGAGCTTGGTGGAAGCCGCCGACAGGGCGACAAGTCGCTGCGCGGGGGAGGTTTTGTCGACCATGTAGTCGTAAACGGAAACGCCGGCCGCGCGGGCGTCAGCGCGTACCTGTCGCATCAGCTCGTCGCCCCAGAAGACCGCCAGCGACGTTGGAATGGAATCGATCGAAGAGCGCAGGTCCCAAGCTCGCAGGAACTCGATTTGCTCCGACAACGCAGCCTTCTGCGGGTCCGAGGCGGGGGTCTGGTCGTAGGCCCTGAGCAACGAGGGGATCAGATCCTCGAAGGCGATAAGATAGCTGTCGAAGGCTGCGTCCCTCAGGCTATCCAGCGTGAAGTCGGTCTTGTTCTTCAACACCCTGATGGCATGTCGGCCGCGCGGGTTTTCGCCGAAGGTCACCATGTAAGGGGGATAGTCTTCCTGGCGTGGGCTATTTTTGCCGGCAGCCGAGAACGGCCAGTTATTCGTGTTTTGGATCCACCCATTGGCGGGATTGAGCAAATGAGGCGTCTCTTCCACCGAGTGTAGCCCCTGCCATTCGGTTGCTGGATCACTGCCATCCACCGGGCGACGCCAATCGAATCGGAGGTCGCGCTTGGGAATGAAGTTGCCGTGGAAATAGGCGATCGTTCCGTCTGCATCCGCGTAGACCGTGTTGTTGGAAGAGTTGGTGTGCAGCTCCATGGTCTCGAGAAAGCTCTGATAATCCGTCGCCTTGGTACGTGAGTAGGATTGGGTAAGGGCCTTCACCGGCTCCTGCATAAGGCGGACGCTTACCCATTTACCATCCGCCTCGCGAACGATGGGCCCGTGATGGCTGCGGTAAACGGTGAATTCTTTTTGCGCCATCTCGTCGCCGTTCTTGTACGGCACACGGATTCGGGATGCCTTCAACGGGCGCTCCTCATCTCCATATTTGTAGTAGGGGCCATCCTCTTTTTCGATGATCGTTTCGGCGTATTCATCGATGGCATCCGCGCCGCTCGAGGTGTGCATCCAACCGACGCGTTCGTTAAATCCCTGGTAAACGAAGAACTGGCCCCAGGTGACGGCGCCGTAGGCGTTCAGTCCTTCTTCGCTGACGACATGCACTTCCGCTCTGAAATAGAAAGAGGTGTGGGGATTGATCAGCAGTAGGGCGTGCCCGGAAGCACTGTTCGAGGGGGCGATGGCGAATCCATTCGACCCTGTGGCTTCCTGCAAAACGCCACTTCCCTCGGCAGCGGCCGTCGGGTTGCCTTCGCGGCTTCCATAGAACTGTTCCAGCGCCGCCAGAGAGACTCTCTCGATGTCTCCGCCGATGCTGCCTTCAGTGAAGGTCAGCGCCATCCAGGGCTCGAAACGCTTGATCACTTTGGGCGTTACCTGGGGATTCTCGTACAGGTAGTAGTTGAGGCCGTCAGCGAAGGCGTCCATCAAGGCTCTCAACCATTCCGGGCTCTCTCTGTACTGGCTTTTCATCTGTTCGGGATCGATAAACAGCTTCATCCGCAGATCCCGATAAACCTCGGCCTCTCCTTCGACTTCGGCCAAACGCCCCATGGCGTTGATGTAGTTCATCTCTACCCGATTGAAGTCGTCCTCAGCCTGGGCGTAGATCATGCCAAAAACGGCATCCGCATCGGTTTCCCCGTAAACGTGCGCGATGCCCCAGTCGTCTCGAACGATGGTGACGTTTTGCGCCTCTTGTTGCCAGCGCGCAACCTCGCTGGTCGCGACCTCTGTAGGAGCGCACGCAGCGCACAAGAGCAGAAGAGGAAGGATGAATTTTTTCATAAGTACCTCGCGCTCGAAGGTGAAACGGCGTGCCAGCTCTATGCCGACGGCCATTGTACTGTGACGGCTACGGGGCAACCAGCAAGCCGAGCCCGAGCTTCTCAACGGGTCGTGAAGCAAGCGGGCGCCAGGGCCGCGAGCCGTTGAGAAGTTCGGACTCGTTGCACGAACCGCCGTTCCGCAGCAATGGCATGAATCTCGGCGGCGGTCGGTACCCCGAGGGGCTAGCCAGGATCACGGTTGCCGATGCGCTGGAAGGGGCTTTTCGTTCGCTCGCGGGCGTAAGGGCTCAGCTCGTAGTCCATGCCGTACTGGCTGTGTTGCGAGCTACTGTTGAGGTTCATCGCCGCCGCGCGCCGGTAGCGTCGGATCGCTTCATCCCGCTTCCCGAGCAGGTCGAGCATCTGCCCCTGCCAGATCAATGCCATGGCCTCGTAGCTACGGCTCTGCTGTTCGATCGCCGCACGCTCCATCCTCCCGAAGGCGATCAGCGCCTCCTCGTAGTTTGCGACATCGTAGAGAGCGAAGCCGATGCGCAGAAGGCTGCGCGCCTGATGGAACCGCTCGAGCCAGCTGCTGTCGTACTCCCCGGCCAGCCTGCGGCTCGACTTCAGGCCCCAACCGGCCGACTGGACGGCAAATTCTGGAGACGCCTGCCTGTCGCGTTGCCAGCTATCGAGGGCGCTCGCGTAGGCGGAGATCGCCTCGGCGGAAACGTCCGGCAAGGTGCGGAGGAACTCCTCGAGAAGGCCGAAAAACCTGTCGGGCTCCTCGTCGAAGACGTCGTGGCCGGCCTGTTCGAAAATCGCCAGCCGGGCGTGAGGATGGTTTTGCGCCAGGATCGCCGGCTTGGTCTCGTTCCAGGTCAGGTCCCACTTGCCTTCGAGAATCAGCGTCGGGATCGGGTTGTCATCGAAGGCACCGGTGAGGTCGACGCCGCTCTCGCTGCTGCTCATGGTGGCGTTGAAACCGTCGTCATGGTCCCATTCGTAGAGGGCGATCTGCGCCATACGCTCCGGCGTGGGCTTGTAGAAATGCTGGCGCTTCCAGTCGCCGTTCAGGAAGTTGTTGTAGACCAGAAGCTGCAGTGCCTGGCGAGGCGACAGGCCGTCCTGCCGCGCATACTGCCGCACCTGCCGCCCGATCTCGTCGATCCGGGCCCGCTCCTGCGCGGAGAGAAACTCACCCTGCCGCGAGGGGCCCATCTGCACCGGCATGCCAGGGGAAGCGCCGACCAAGATCAGCCCCGCCACGCTTTCTGGATAATGGACCGTGTAGAGCTGGGCCAGAAAGCCACCGTAGGAGTGACCCAGCACCACCCACCTATCGACGTTCAGGGACCGACGAAGCGCATCCAGGTCATCAACCGCCTGGCCGACCGAATACCCGTCTTTCCCCGGCTCGAAGTCCGACAGTCCACAGCCACGCTGGTCGTAGTAGATGACGCGGGCATACTCGGTGGCGCGGGCGAACGAGGGATGGAAGTAGTGATGGGTGCCGCCTGGGCCGCCATGGATCAACACCAATGGAACCCCGTCCCCTTCTTCCTCCACATACAGCTGCACATCGCCGACGTCGACGCGGCGCCTGGCGAGCTCCAACCGCTCGCACCAGCGGGCAGCGTCGGGGATCTCAGTGACCAGCTCCGGCTCGATCTGAACGACACCATCGAGCACCGACTCCCTGGCCCCCGAAACGGCCGGCAAGCTTTCGTCACCATCGATTCCCGCCATGAAGAAGCAAACCAGGCTCGAACGCTTCCGGCGATCTCCAGCCTACCCATCGCTTTCATGGAAGCCAAGCAGGGCTGGTCGCCGTCACCGGTAACCGGCTCGCCTCCGGTGCTGACAGCCGGCGCCGGCTCGGTGAACTGCTTCGCCAGGTAGGTGTCGGCCACCCGCTGCGCCGGCCGCATCGGCACGATGCCACCCAAGTTGCAGAGACTGACGACCGGCCCTTGGCTCCTGGCCGTTTGGGCTAGCGTGCCTCCACCACGAGCATGCGCTTCGGGGCCTTCCCTCGTTGCAGCTGAATGCGCGCCCTCTCTTTCTTGCTCGCCACGTCGAAGGCCGAGATGGTGTCGTCGGCCGTGTTGGCAACGTAGACCGTCTTGCCGTCGGGAGTGATCGTCAGCCACAGGGGCGTGCGGCCGGTTTGCAGGCGGGCGATCTGAGTCGGTGGTGTTGTCGTCACATCAAAAGCGAAGACCAGCCCGTGGTTGATATCGGTCGACCAGACCTCCTTGCCATCCGGTGTCACGCCGATGCCGTGCGAGCGGCTGGGCATCGCTTGCTCTTCGGGCGTGAGCTCGTAAGCAGCGCGAGAAAGTACCTTGCGACCGGTAAGGTCGAGCACCTCGAAGCCAAGAAAACCGTCGGTGTTGACGTAGAGTCGTTTACCATCCGGACTGATGGCGATCGGACGCGGTGTGTTACCAGTGGGGATCGTTGCCACGACGCTGCGGGTAGTCGTATCGACGACGTAGATCTTCTCGTTTTCCGAGGTCGGCAACCCGTCTTCCTTCATCTGCTCGACAGAGCGTGCACCCCGATCCATGGGTGACAGGTACACGTACTTGTCGTCCGGTGAAACCACGGCGTTGTGCGGTAGTCCGTCCGTCTGAATCTGGGCAACGATCTTTTCTTCGAGGGTATCGAACACCTGGTACATGCCGTCTCCGTAGCACGGTATATACAGGTAGCGTCCATCGGAAGTGATGTCGATCTCGTTGGGGCGCTTGCCGAAGACGTGATACCGCTTGACCACCTCGTCCTTTGCAACATCAACGACCGTCACGCCATTGTCACCCTCGGTCGATACGTAGAGAAGATCCTGCGACCTGGGTGCGGCGATACCATGGGGCAAAGGGCCCACTTGCACCGAACCGATGATCTGGTTGGTGGCCACGTCAATCACCGTCACGTCGTCAGCGTTGCTGCTCAACACATAGAGCTTCTGCCGACCCTGTCCGGCCGTGCCGATGGTCGCCCACCACATGGTGGCAGCCGTCATGAGTACAAGAATCAGCGGCCGCGACAGGCGCCGTCCGCCGGAATTGCCATCACCGTGGCATCGTACGTTCATGATTCCTCCCCGGGGTGGTTGGAACTCGAGCGTAAGCGAGACAGTACATCTTCCTCCACATCCACGATCTCCACCAGGTTTTCCTCGAGCCGTAGGCGGAACCGGTAGAGGCCGCGCCCGGCCGGCCCGGAGATGCGGGCTCCATCGGCCACGGGGTTGAAAATGCTGAAATGGCAGGGGCAGACAAGCAGCGGATGGTCCGGCTTAGCCTCCGGCTCGAGCCGGACGGTCTCGGTGTCTTTCACGTAGCCTACCTGACAGATCTCGTGCGGGCAGGTAAGGCAGAAGGCCTTCAAGGAAGTGGTGGCGCTCGCTTGCGACAGGCGCACCAGCACCCCTTTGAGCAGGAGATCGGATGCACCCGAGACGTCACCAACGAGCGCTGGAACCCAGGCGTCGAACCAGACGGGACGCCAGGGAACATCGACCCGCTCCAAAGGCAGGACGACGGGCTCTCTGAGGGTCCGATAGCGAGAGGATGGAGTCTGCCGCCGACCCCATGCCGGACGAGGCCATAGCCCCAGCAAGGCGAGGCAACGCCATAGCAGCGCACGGCGGTGAAAGACGGACGGAGCTGGCATCAACTCCTCCTCACGATCGGGTGACCAAGGCAGTTACCGGTTTGTGCGCAGACCGCGAATGGGGGCGCCGAGCGACCTCATGTTACCTTCTCACAACCCAATGAACGCGACAAGAAAGGAAGGCCGCGATGGCAATCATGGTGCTTGTTGAGGCAAAGGCCAAGGCAGAATCCACGGGAGAGCTCAAGGAAAGCATGGGCAAACTCTTTCCCGATACCCGTGCCTATGACGGATGTCGGGGCATCACCGCTTACCAGGATCTCGACGACGAACAGACCGTCGTGTTGGTCGAGTTCTGGGACACCAGAGAACACTACGAGAGGTACCTGGCGTGGCGGACCGAGACCGGCGTCATCGCCCAGCTGGTGGCGATGCTCGAGGGTGAGCCAAGCATCCGCTATTTCGAGACCATGGATGCGTGATCCGAATAGCCCCCGGCACACCCCAGAGAATCAGAACCTACCAGGCAAACGGATCCCTTAGCCCGCATTTCTCAACGGGTTGCGTCGCGAGGGCGTGGGAAAGGGTGCG
>JBHHYG010000099.1:0-10797 GCA_046757445.1 Acidobacteriota bacterium | reverse complement strand
ATGCAAGCAGCTACGAGGTTCTCCTCGGCGAGGTGCCGATCGTCGAGGCGCAGCACTCCGTCTACTTCGATGGCCTGCAGGTGATCCCGGCATCCCGCGAGCTGGTGGGTGCGGAAGTGGAGCTGGTGGCTGCCGAGGCGCGGGAGTATCGTCTACGTCAGGCGCTCGAGCCCGTTCGGGAAAGCTTCGATTTCGTGCTCATCGATTGCCCGCCGTCTCTGGGGCTGCTGACCCTGAATGCCCTGACCGCCGCCGACAGCACGTTGATCCCTATTCAGTGTGAGTACTATGCGCTCGAGGGGCTCAGCGACCTTCTCGATACCGTCGAGCGCGTGCGTGGGGCCCTGAACGCGTCCCTACAGGTCGAGGGGATCGTCTTGACCATGGCTGACGAGCGCACCAATCTGTCACGACAGGTCGAGCAGGAAGTACGGGGTCATCTGGCTCAGCTGGTATTCGAGACGGTCGTTCCGCGGAATGTGCGTCTCGGCGAAGCCCCAAGCTTCGGCAAACCGATCATTCTTTACGACCTACGGTGCAGCGGCGCCAAGGCGTACCTGTCCCTCATGCGAGAGGTGGTCCAGCATGGCAAGGAAAGCACTCGGACGCGGGCTTGAGGCGCTGCTGCCGCAGCGCCACGAAGACCGTGCATCCTCGGCTGTGAGGGAGGTCGACATCGATCGGGTTCGTCCCAACCCCCGGCAGCCGAGAGAACATTTCGATGGCGCAGCGCTCGAGGCCATGGCGACATCCTTGCAGGAGCGGGGCATGCTGCAGCCATTGGTGGTGCGGCGTGCCGGTGACGGCTATCAGTTGATCGCTGGCGAGCGGCGCTGGCGAGCGGCGCAGAAGGCCGGTTGGGCAAAGGTGCCGGTGATGGTGCGCGAGGCGACGCAACTGGAAGCTTTGGAGCTGGCACTGGTGGAAAACCTCCAGCGCCAGGACCTCAACCCCATCGAGGAAGCCAGCGCCTATGAGATCCTGACGGTGCAGGCGGGACTGACGCAAGAACAGATCGCCGCGCGGGTTGGGCGAGAGCGCAGCACGGTGTCCAATTACTTGCGCCTTCTGAAGCTGCCGGGGAGGGTGCAGCAACTCCTGGTTGCAGGGGCGTTGACCATGGGCCACGCGCGCGCCCTCTTGGGCGTGGGCAATGCCGCAGCGCAGAGTCGCCTGGCGGCGGCCGTGGTGGAGGGGGGGCTGAGCGTTCGCCAGACCGAAGCGCGTGTGCGCGCTGAAAGGCGTGGAGGCAAGAGAGCAAAGCACAAGAAGCAGAAGGACCCAGACACCGTTGCGGCGGAGGGCAAGCTGACAAGGGCGCTGGGAACGAAGGTCAGAATCCAAGGTCGTGAGCGGGGACGGATCGAAATCGGGTTCCGTTCCCTCGCGGAGTTGGAGCGTCTCTATCAGCTGCTACTGGAAAGAACCGCAAGGAGCACCAGATGAACGATAGCGTAGCAGGTCTCGATGGCCACTTGGCCGAGGGTACGCGGATCTCGGGGACCCTCAAATTCGATCAGTCGGTGCGCATCGATGGAGAGTTCGAGGGCAAGGTGGAATCAGCGGGGAGGTTGATTCTGGGTCCCAGCGCCAAGGTGGATGCGGAGGTCGCCGTCGGGGAGTTGGAAGTGCGCGGGCACCTCAGTGGGCAAGTGCACGCGAGCCGGCGGATGCTGATCAGGGACGGTGGTGTGGTGGAAGCGAATATCAAAGCTGGACGGCTCTCGATCGAGACAGGTGCGATCTTCCGGGGCCACTGCGAGATGCCCGAGCAGGAGAGACTGCCGGCCAGCGGGGCCAGGGCGGAAGAGACGACGGCCCCGAGAGAGACCACCATAACCCGTTGATATCACAGGACTTACAGACTACACCGTGGAGCCCGGCCGGTTCGATCAGAGGTAGTAGAGAAGCAGCACGATTCCCAACAAGATGGCGACCCACAAGGCCATGCTTCCTGTCGGCCAGGTGCGCTCGAGAATCCCGTGCGGGCCGTGATGCCGGTGGATGGTCTGGATGGTGGCGAGCAGCCGCTTTTCGGTTCTGGCCAGCAGGACGTTCCACAGCCGTCCGCCACCGCGTAGGATAGCCCGCGCGGCGCCAGACAGTAGCCGGCGATAGGTCCAGTCGAAGTCGAGGTTCACCGACCGCAGCTCTGGTGGGTAGAGACCGTACCTGTACAGTACCCCGAAGGCGAGTGCTGCCCATAGCAAGAGCTGCAGCGTCGTCATCAGGTGTGTGATGGTGTACGGAGAATACTCGACGGGAAAAGGAAGGATGTCGTACAGGTAGCTTGGGAAAATGCCGATCAGGAGGCAGAGGAGGGCAGTCAGCCCCATTGCGATCCGCATGTTCCACGGCGCCTTCTTGCAGCGGATCCCGGAATCGTGGGCGAAGAAAGAAAAGAAGGGGATCTTGATGCCCGAGTGGTCCACCACGCCGGCGGACGCGAACAGGAGCAGAAAGTAGGCAAGCATATAGTGCTGCTCGGCGGCCGCCGAAAGGATCATCGATTTGCTGATGAAACCGCTGAACAGTGGTAGCCCGGCGATCGACGCAGAGCCGACCATGCAGCAGGTGGCCGTCCAGGGCATCGACTTGTAGAGCCCGCCCAACTCGGAGGCCTTGATGGTCCCCGCTCGGTGCAGTACCGCACCCATCGACATGAAGAGCAGTGCTTTGTAGAGGATGTGGGCGAAGACATGGGCGGCGGTGCCGTTGAGCGCCATCTCGGTTCCGACCCCGATACCGACGACCATAAAGCCGAGCTGGTTGTTGAGGCTGTAAGAAAGCACACGGCGGAGGTCGTTCTCGATCACGGCGTAGAAGATCGGGAATATGGTCATCGTCACGCCGATCCAGATGAGGATCTCCGTTCCTGGAAAACCGCGGGCCAGCGTGTAGACGGCGAGCTTGGTGGTGAACACGCTCAGGAACACGGTCCCGGTCACGGTGGCCTCCGGGTAGGCATCTTGGAGCCAGTTATGGAGTAAGGGGAAGGCACACTTGATGCCGAAGGCGAGAAAGATCAGGGTCGTACCTAAGCTGTTGAGTCCGAGGTAGTCGAAGGCGATCGAGCCGGTTTCATAGGCGTGCACGGCGGTGCCGGCGAGCAGCAGCACGCCGGAGCCGACCTGAACGATCAGGTAGCGCATGCCGCTTCGGTAAGAACGCTCGGTGCGACGGGCCCACACTAGGAAGACCGACGAGACCGCAACGATTTCCCAATAGACGAACAGCGTGATCAGGTCACCAGCGAAGACCGCGCTGATTGCGCCTCCCGCATACACGAGGGCGGCGACGTGCTGGACCTTATCCTTGACCTGAAGTGCATAGATGACGCCGAGGAAAGCAGCGATGTAGAAGATGTACCCGAACACCAGGCTCAGGCGGTCGATGCGCACCAGCGTCAGTGTGTAGTCGAATGCGGACACCTTCAGGAGCGCTACCCCCTGCGCCAGCTGCCCGGCGTGGCTGTGGGATAAGGCCAGCAACTGGGCGAATCCCAGCACGGGGAGAAGTAGCATGAACGGTGACCGGAGGCGGTCCCGCAGCCGCGGGACGAGCAGGGCCCCAAGGATCAAGATCCAGCCGGGAGGGAAACTATCGATCATAGTAGTCCTCCTCCCGCCTCAGTATCTTCCGCAGCTGCTTGGCGGCTAGGATGATGAACACGTAGGAGAGAAAGCCGAAGATGCCGAAGATTCCGAAGTGACCCTCGAGCGCGAAATGAACGTGCTTCTGGTAGAGGAAATCGGCCACCAGCAGACCGACGCATAGGAGCCACAGACCCAGGTAGACCTTGCGGACGTTTCGTGGGTCGTCAAGCCAGTACGCCTTCTCGTCGCTCACCCGGCTCGGCCGGTCCGGTTGATCTTCCATGGGTCTTCCTAAGGCATGACGATCGGCGTCAGCAGGTGGTAGAGGTCGGTGGCGAAGAAGAAGAGCAGAATGCAGCCAGCCGCCGTCAAACAAAGGGGAACCACGCAGAACATCGGCGCCTCGTTGATCGAGTATCGTTGTTTGTGGCTGATCCGCTCGTAGGGTTCGTCGAGCTTAGGCTCGGGAGGGGCAAGGAAGAAGGCGCGGGCCACGATCGGCATCAGGTAGGCGACGTTGAGCAGCGAGCTGATCATCAAGACGGCAACCAGCATTACCTGTTTGGCCTCCATGGCGCCCATTATGAGAAACCATTTGCTCCACGATCCGCCCAGTGGCGGCAAGCCGATGATGCTCAACGAGGCGATAAGGAAGGCGAACATGGTCACCGGCATGGTCCTGCCGATGCCGTCCATGTCGCTGATCTCGGTCTTGTGGGCGGTGACGTAAATAGCACCGGCGCAGAAGAAAAGGGTGATCTTTCCAAAGGCATGCATGGCGATATGCATGCTTCCCCCGAGCACACCGCTCGTCGTTGCCAAGGCTGCGCCGAGGACGATGTAGGAGAGTTGGCTGATGGTCGAGTAGGCGAGGCGTGCTTTGAGGTTGTCCTTGGTGAGAGCGACCAGGGAGGCCGCCAATATGGTGAAGGCGGCTGCGTACATCAACCACTCGCTGGCGCCGGCATCGCGGAGCAGGTCGAGGCCGAAGATATAGATGACGATCTTCATGATGGTGAAAACGCCGGCCTTGACGACCGCCACAGCATGGAGCAACGCGCTTACCGGCGTCGGCGCCACCATCGCGGCCGGCAGCCAGCGGTGGAATGGCATCAGCGCCGCCTTTCCGGTGCCGAAGGCGAAGAGTCCCAGCAAGACGCCGAGCACCAGGTTGTCGGCCTTGCCGGCGAGGATGCCGCCAGGGCGAAAATCGAGCGTGCCGGCCAGCAGCCATGTCCAGACGATGGCTAGCAGCAGTAGCGCAACGGAGGTGCCGAGCAGGATTCCGAGGTAGACCCTGCCCGCCCGCATCGCTTCTTCGGTTCGACTATGGGTGACCAGCGGGTAGGTGGATAGCGTCAGCGCCTCGTAGAAGACGAAGATCGTCATCAGGTTGGCAGAGAACGCTATGCCGATGGCGGCGGCAATGGCCACTGCAAAGCTCACGTAGTAGCGGGTCTGGTTGGCCTCTTTGTGGGCGCGCATGTAGCCGATGGAATATGCCGTGGTGACGATCCACAGGCCCGACGCGACCAGCGCGAAGAGCATGCCGAGAGGTTCGACCTTGAACGCGATCCAGAGATTGGGCATCACCTCGATGAGCCGGACCGCGGGCCGACCGCCAGCCTGGACCGACGGAACCAGAGAAGCGACGACGGCGAACAGCGCAGCGGCGGTGACTAAACTCGTGGCCTCGCGGACGTTGGGCCACTTGCCCAACATGGAAACGAGAAGTGCCCCGATCAGAGGCAACGACAGCGCTAGAAGAATGGCCGTGGAGGGATTCAAGGGGCTGCACCCAGCAAGGATTCGGCCGCCATGCGGGCCACACCTGCGGTCAGGTCAGTCGAGGTGCCGAAGTAGATGATGGCGGCAACGAGCAGCCACATGGGGATGAGCATGGAGAGGGGGGCTTCGCGGACTTCCCCTTCGCCTTCCACCGCCGGGGGTGGCTTGAAGTAGGCAACCTCGACGACCCGCCAGATGTAGACGACGGCCAGCAAGGAGCTGATCAGCACCAGTACCGCTACGGGCCACAGGCCCTGCTCGAGCGCGGCGACGACCAAGTACCATTTGGAAATGAACCCGACGGTGAGTGGTGTGCCCACAAGGCTCAGGCCGCCGACGACGAACGCACCCATGGTCAGCGGCATGCTGCGTCCGAGGCCTCGAAAGTCGTCGATGTGGACCGAGCCGCGACGAAGGAAGATGCACCCCATGGCCAGGAAGAGCGCGCACTTCATCAGTCCGTGGTTGAAGAGATGCACGATCGCCCCGGTCAATCCATTGACCGAGCCGAAGCTGATACCGAGCACGATGTAGCCGATCTGTGCCACGCTCGAGTAGGCGAGCATCCTCTTGATGTTGTTCTGGAAGATGGCGACGAGCGAGGCGGTGACGACGGCCACCAAGGCAAGTGGCATCAGGAATATCGACAGTGGCATCCAGTGGAAGGAGAACTCGACCCCGAAAACGGTGAGGAAGAAACGAAGCATTACGTACACTGCTACTTTCGTCGCCGTCGCGGCAATGAAAGCGGTTACCACCGAGGGGGCGTAGGTGTAGGCGTTTGGGAGCCAGAGGTGTAGTGGGAACAAGGCCATCTTCAGGCTGATACCCACCGTCAGAAACGCGAACGCCGCGACGATTGTGCGGGTGTCGCGCACAGCAGCGACACGCACGGCCATATCCGCCATGTTCAGGGTGCCGGTCATCATGTAGAGTAGGCCGATGCCGATGAGGATGAAGGTGGCGCCGAGTGTTCCCATGACGAGGTACTGGAAGGCAGAGGTCAGCGCGCGCCGATCCTGTCCCATGCTGATCAGCACGTAAGATGACAGGGCGGAGATCTCGAGGAAGACGAAGACATTGAACAAGTCTCCGGTGATGGTGATGCCCAGCAGCCCGGTGAGGCTCAACAGGAAAACGGTGTAGAAGAGGTAGTGGCGTTTGTAGTCTGGTAGCTCGACCGACAGGCTCGCTGGCGCGTAGGTCATGACCATGGCGCCAATGCCGGAGACAAGAACCAGCACGAAAGCGCTGAGGATGTCGACCCGATATTCAATTCCCCAGGGCGGCGGCCAGCCACCGATTTCGTAGGAGAGGGGTCCCTGGTCGAGGACCCGTAGGAGCAGCAACACCGAAGTGAGAAAGGTCGCCCAGGTCACCACCAGAGTGAAGACAGCCACCAAAGTGCGGCGCCTCAGCAGGAGGCAAAGCGGGGCCGCCATGAGGGGGACGACGACCTGTAGGATGGGCAGGTGGGTCTCGATCAAGCCTCTGCATCCTGCCGGTGGATCTCGTCCTCCTCGATCGTCCCGTAGGCTTCATTGATGCGCACCACTAGGCCGAGGCCGACAGCGGTGGTGGCGACGCCGACAACGATAGCCGTGAGGATAAGCACTCCCGGTAAGGGGTTCGAGTAGATTTCGAAGCCTTCGGCGATGATCGGTGAAGTGCCACCCTTGACCTTGCCAATAGTGATGAAGAGCAGAAAGACCGAAGTTTGAAAGATGCTGAGGCCGATGATCTTCTTGATGAGATTGTCGCGAGCGATGACCACGTAAAAGCCGGTCATCATCAGCACGACGACGATCCAATAGTTGTACAGTCCTAAGGCTTCCATCAGCTGCGAACCACGTCGGCGAAGGCGTAGAAGATAGAGATCATCACCGCCGAGACGGTGGTACCCACTCCCAGCTCGACCAACAGAATCCCGAGGTGCTGACCATGAACTGGATCAGCTTTGAGGACGCTGTAGTCGAGAAAAGTGCCGCCATTGAAGAGCGCAGCCACACCAACTCCGGCATAAATCAATAGACCGACGGGAATCAGTCGGTGCACAATGGCTGGCCGGATGGCCCTCTGGGCCGAGCGCACATCGAAGATCAGCGCGTAAAGGATGACGCCGGCGGCGAAAATGACACCGGCCTGAAAGCCACCGCCGGGCCCGTAGTCTCCGTGCCACTGTACGTACAGCGCGAACAGGAGTATGTACGGGATCAAGAGCTTGGCTACCACGCGCGGCACGATCTGACGCCTCACGAGGCTTCCTCCTGTCGCTCTTCGTCTGCCCCCGAGCGCCGGTGCCGCGCGCCTCCCAGCAATATCAGTACGCCGGTGCCAGCGGTGAAGATGACGGTGGTCTCGCCCAAGGTGTCGTAGCCGCGGTAACTCGCCAGGATCGCAGTTACCAGGTTGGGAACACCGATCTCGTCGGGGGAGTCGTTGATATAGCGGGGTGCCACGTGGTGATTGGCGGGGGCGTCCGGATCGCCGAAATGTGGCATATCAAGCGTGCCATAAACCAAGGCCGCACCTGTGAGCAGAACCACGGCCAACGGAAGCAGGGGGGTATGCTCGGGCACCTCTTCCTCAGCGGTGGTCAGCGATAGGGCGGCGAGAATCAGTACCGTGGAAATGCCGGCGCCAACAGACGCTTCAGTGAAAGCCACGTCGGGGGCGTCGAGTACCAGCATCCAACAGGCGCCGAGCAGACTGTAAATACCTGCGAGAATGGCGGCGGAGAAGAGACCCCGCAGGCGCGCGATGGTAATTGCGGTGGCTGCCAACATGGCCAACAGAACTATGTCGATGAGTTGGCTGATGACTCACTCTCCTGGCGATCCAGCATCGGCTCCAAGCCGCGGGTGAAGGCAGCCTGGGCAAGTGCATGAGCTGCGGTCGGACTGGTGACGAAGAGGAAGAAGAAAATGAAGGCGAGCTTGACGGTAACCAGCGTCAGCCCTGCTTGAAGCATAAGGCCCACCAAAATCAATGATGCGCCCAGCGTGTCGGTTATCCCAGAAGCGTGAAGCCGCGTGTAGAACTCCGGTAACCGGAGGAGGCCGATACCACCGACCACGCAGAAGAACGAGCCGCTCACCAACAAGATCCAGCTGAGGATATCGAGAGCCAGGGATGTATTCATTTCAGCTGTCGTCGGCTTCAGCGAGGTTGCCGAACTTGAAATACTTGAGCACGGCGATCGTGCCGATGAAGCTCATCAAGGCGTAGACCAGTGCCAAGTCGAGAAAGTCGGGTCGCCCGGTGAGGAATCCGAGCACGGCGATGAACAAGACCGTGCTGGTGCCGAAGGAGTTGACCGCGAGGATGCGGTCGAAAACCGTCGGGCCAAGCGATGCACGGGTCAGTGTCAGCGCCATGGTCACGAAGATGGCAACGAGTGCGGCAATGAACATCAGGCAGGTCTTTCCAGGTTGATCACCCGTTGATTCATCTCGCCGGTCTGTAGGCCTTCCGCAGCCTCGCGCGAGAGCGCATGGACCGTGATGGTGCCGTCACCTACCAGCACTGAAATGGTCCCGGGCGTCAGGGTGATCGAGTTGGCGTAGATCACCTGCGCTACCTTGGAGCGCTGGCCGGCCGCCACGTCGATCAGCCTCGGGGCGATCGGAAGTCTTGGGTGAAGAATGCGTCGTGTAACGTCGATATTGGCCTTCGCAATCTCCGCGGCCAGCCAGGGGATGTAGAGCGCCAGGCGCCACGTAATCAGTGTAAACGGCGCACCCTCTTCATCGACCAGGCCCATCCGCGTCGCCACCAGGACGACGAGAAAGAGGGAGACGATACCCATCGCCAGCAGCAGGGGTTGGTAGTGTGCGGCCCACGGCCACGATAGGCCAGACCACCAGAGCCACACCCAGAGCAGCACGAGGCTCAGACTGAGAACGTGCTTCATGGAACCCCCCGGGGGAGAGAAGGCCTCATCGAGATGGGCAACTCGTGCCGAGGCCAAACCGCCGTCCAATGTATACTGTCATCGACCTTCGCGCGACTTACAGCGAGGCTCGCTGTTGCCGATGTGACAAATGAGCGGTGCTTCCAGTACTGGGAAGCGGCGTTGATTGAGCGGGTAACGCCCAGATGGTAAGGTGGCCATCTAGTTTAGAAGATCGTGCCGGTTGGAAGCGAGGAGCGAACCCCCTGGGCGGCCCCGACGCGAGGTTGGTGCTATCGGTGAGTCGATCGGCGGCTGTTGACCTCGGCCAATCGGCATCTTCCTAATTGGCCAATCCGTTTGTTTCCTGAGTGCCTCCACCCGTCCTGTGCGGTAGCAGTCACCGAGACAGGGGTTCAACGGTCCGATGGAGAACTTCCCCCATCTTCCGACGCTGCTCTCAGTGGCCGTCGCCACCCTCTTGCTGGTGGCGATCCTGAACCGCTGGATGTTCAAGCCGCTCAACGGCATCATCTCCGAACGGCAAAGGCGGACGGAGGCGGCGCAGCGATGCTTACAGGAGGCTCAGCAGGCGCAGTCGGCTCGACTGGCCGAGATGGAAGCCGGGCTAGCCGAGGCCCGCCGTCGGGCCTATGAGGTGCGCGAGGCGGCGCAGCGGGCGGGGCGCGAGCGTCGCGAGGCGCTGCTAGGGGCGGCTCGTGAGGAGGCGCAGCAGTTGCTCGAGGAAGCGCGGGCGGAGATTGCGGCCGATCTCGAATCGGCGCGGTGCGACCTGGAGACGCAGGCGAAACACCTCTCGCGAAGTATCGTCGAGCGATTGCTGGGGCGAGCTCTCACCGCAGCCAGTCATGAGGGTCGGTGATGGACCTGTCTGCCGGGCACCTCATGCGGCGCTACGGGTGCGGGGCGCTGATTCTCGTGGTCGTCGTCTCCGCCATGGCCGGTCCGGGCTTGGCCGTGGCCAGCAGTGTCGATGTCAGCTCCTCGCCGCAGGCTGTCGATAACCACGAGCAGGCACAGGGCGACGGCTGGGCACTGATCTTCCGTTGGCTCAACTTTATCATGCTCGTCGGCTTGCTGTGGTGGGTGCTGGTGATTCCGCCGCAGGCGATTCAGGAGATCTTCAGCTTCCCCGGCTTACGCGCGGTGCTGACCGAGAGGAGCGAATCGATCCTGGCGGCGCGGACGCTGGCGGAGCAGCAACAGGCGGAGGCAGAACGCCGCCTGCAGGAATCGGAGGAGCGGCTGGAACGGCTCGAGGAGGAGGTCGCGATGCTTCTGGAGCAGGCTCAGGCCGATGGCGAGCGGGAAAGGCAACGCTCCGAGCAGGAGGGGCAAGCCCTGGCGGAAAAGGTGCGTATGATGGCTCGCCGCGAGGTGAGCGGTGAGTTACGGAATGCGCAGAGGAAGCTGAGGGAATTCGTCGCCGAGGCTGCGGTCTCGATGGCGGGGCAGTTGCTCGAGAAGTTCGGGGAGGCAAGCAACACGCACGTCCTGGTC
>JBHHYG010000098.1:0-10873 GCA_046757445.1 Acidobacteriota bacterium | reverse complement strand
GGACATCTCGATCCCGGCCCAAGGCGCCCGCGACGTGCAGTTAGTCGAGCTGGCGCGGGTCGGCTCGACGGTTTTCTTCCAGATCCCGGACGTCCCCGGGGCCCCGTCGTTCGAGGGCACGCTGTCAGACGACGGCGGAACGATCTCCGGCACCCTCACCCAGGCCGGGCAGTCCATACCCTTCGAAATGACGCGCGGCGACCGGCCGGCGGAGGCGGCGCGCGCCGCCCTGGAGGGCTTCGACGAGATCGTGGAGCAGGCGCTCTACCACTCCCTGCACGGCTACTACACCGGTGGGCGAGTACCCTGGGGAGAGGTCGGAGACTATCTCACGGCCCCGCAGCTACACTCTGCTTTCGGCGTCGCCGTTGCCACAATGGTGAGAGAGGTCGACGCGCTTCTCGATGCACCTGAACCATTTGTCCTGGTGGAAGTCGGAAGTGGTGATGGCAGCTTGTTGCTCGCTCTCTGCGATGCGCTCGCCGAATGCGCGGCAGAGCTGTATGCGCGATTGCAACTTTGGAGTGTCGAGCGCAGCGCCCCTCTTCGGCAGCTACAGCTGCGACGCTTGCACGCGCACCGCCACCGGCTGCATTGGGCGAAAGACATATCCGAGCTGCGCTCGGCATCCGTTCGAGGCGGTATTCTCTCCAATGAGTTCTTCGATGCCCTACCGGTGCACCGTCTGGTCGGGTGGCAAGGAGAGGTTCGGGAGATCTACGTCGATGTCCAGGGAGAACAGTTCGTCGAGCTTCTGGGCCCACCATCGACGAAGCGCCTGCTGGAATATTTCAGCTTCAACGGCATCAGCCTGCAAGAGGGGCAGGTGGCAGAGGTGTCCCTTCTAGTGGGTGATTGGATTACCGCTGCCGCCGATAAACTTCGGTCCGGCTTCTTATTGACCGTAGACTATGGAGCGGATACGGAGGCACTCTATGCGCCTGAAAGGCGTTCGGGGACGTTGATCTGCCAGCACCGCTACCGGCTCACCAACAATCCCTACACAATGGTCGGCGCTCAGGACATTACCGCACACGTCGACTTCGGCAACCTGCGACGTTGCGGACGAGCGCACGCCCTCGACTGTCACGGGCAGACGAGCCTGATGGTTTTCTTGCTCGGCTACGGTGCTGCGGGGACGGGTGGCTTGATCAAGACCGACGCGGAGGCGCGACGGATGCACCTGGCGCTTCGTCACCTATTGTTTTCCGAGATCGGTCAGACGCACAGGGTGATGTTGCAGAGCAAGGGTTTGGGGTTGGGTTCAATACCTTTCGGCCGGGAGCGGTTAGTGCCTTAGCCCGCATATCTCAGTGGGCTAGCTGTCGCTTTTGGCCAGGCGCCGCAGGTTGGTACGGGTGTGCTCGGGGTTCAGTCCAACGTAGCGGCAGATGTCCTCGAAGCCCGAGTTCTTCCCAAATATCCATTTCTCGGGGTCGCTACCGTGATTATAGATGTTGGCTAGGCGTTGCTCTTCGGCCTTCGATAGGGATGATCGCTGGCGATAGCGAAGCACGGTGCGGTAGTCGTCAATGGCGCGCTTGATGACGGCTGCCCACAATAGCCGCTCGGCATAATCAACATTGGGGTCAAACATTCCGCAGTGGCCTCCCAGGGTCGTGCATGGATGAGCGCAGACCCACCAGCTGCTATTTTCGCGCGCCTCCCGGACTTTCGGGCTGACGACGGTGGGCGATTATAGCAGGTTCCGAAGATAGGCTTGGAGGGAGCCGCGGGTGGTTTTTGCCAGGTGCGCGACGCTTTCGGGGCGTGGTCGTGTTTGCTAGGCTTGCAGGGTTCGAGGATCGAGGTGTGGTGGCAACTACTGTATGTGCACGTGCCGATGGAGTGTACTGATGTCTAAGTCGAGAGTGGCTTCTATCCTGATGCTGTCGCTGGCACTGGTGTCCTGCAGCCCTGCCGCGAACAGCGGCGGCGCGGCAGCAGTTGCCCATGGCCAGGTGGGCGTGGGCAGGGTGGCCATCGGATCCGAGGGCGCTGTGGTCAGCGTCGACGGTTTCGCCACCGAAGTCGGCCTGGATGTGTTGCGGGCCGGTGGCAATGCAATCGACGCTGCCGTGGCGGTGGGTTTTACTCTGTCTGTCACCCACCCGGCAGCGGGAAACCTGGGTGGCGGGGGCTTCATGACCATCTATCTCGCTGACCAGGACCGCTACACGACCCTCGATTTTCGCGAGCGAGCCCCAGCAGCCGCCACGCAGACCATGTATCTGGACGATACAGGTCGTCCCGTCAGAGGGCTGAACAAGAGAGGGTGGCTCGCTGTCGGCGTGCCGGGCACCGTGGCAGGCTTTGACAAAGCACACAGCCAGTGGGGCCGGCTACCGTGGAACCAGTTGGTGGAGCCAGCTATCCAGCTCGCCAGCGATGGCATTCTTCTGAGCCCCTATCTGGCTCGGTCGTTGGCCAGCGTGGCTCCGACGTTCCGGGATTTCCCCGCCTCCCAGAAGGCGTTCTTGCGACCCGACGGCTCGCCCTACGAGGCTGGTGCGCGCCTCAAGCAACCGGACTTGGCGTGGTCGCTCGGGCAGATCGCCGAAGCCGGTGCGGCCGCCTTCTACAAGGGAAAGATCGCCGAGCGTCTTGCTGCCGGCATGGCCGCCAACGGCGGCCTGATCACGACCGCGGACCTGGCCTCCTACCAAGCCGTCGAGCGCGCACCGATACGGGGCAGCTATCGCGGCTACGAAATCGTCTCCATGGGCCCCCCTTCCTCGGGCGGCGTGGCGTTGGTGGAGATGCTCAACATGCTGGAGAACTTCGATCTCAGCGCCTATGGACCGAACGATCCTGAGGCCGTCCACCTGATGATCGAGTCGATGAGGCAGGCCTACTTGGACCGTTCCGCCTACCTGGGAGACACGGACTATGTCGACGTGCCGATCGAGAGACTGACCTCCAAGGATTACGCGAGGAAGGCGGCGGCTGCGATCATCCCCGGCCAGGCTCGTCACAGTGCCGAGCTCGGCGCCGATATCTTGGTCGCCCCAGAGCCGATGGAAACGACCCACTATTCCGTCGTCGACGGGTGGGGCAATGTGGTGTCGACAACGTATACCATCGAGCTCGGCTATGGCTCGCGGGCAATGGCCGAAGGAACCGGTTTCCTGCTCAACAACGAGATGGGAGACTTCAACGAATGGCCCGGGGTCACTGATCAGCGCGGCTATATCGGCACCCAAGCTAACCTCATCGAGCCGGGCAAGCGGATGTTGTCCTCGATGACCCCGACCATCGTGGCTCATGACGGCAAACCGGTCCTGGTTGTCGGCAGTCCAGGAGGCAAGACCATCATCAACACGGTGCTGCGCGTGATCGTCAACGTCATCGACTTCGGACTCAGCCTTCCGGATGCTGTGGCGGCACCACGTATTCACCATCAATGGATGCCCGACAAGGTGTACCTGGAATCGTCCTTTCCGGCTGGTGCGATCGAAGCCTTGCGGCGCTTCGGCCACGATGCGATAGAAGGCCGCCGTCGCCAGGGTGACGCCCACTGCATCTTCATCTATCCGGACGGTGCCCGGTTGGCGGTGGCCGATCCGCGTCGAGCAGGCGCGGCTGGGGCCTACTGAGCCAGGGAACGAAGAGGCTTGATGCAGGCGTTGCTGAAAACAGGGCCCGAGCCGGGCCTGAGGCTGATGGACGTGGAGCGGCCAAAGGCCGGGCCGAGCGATGTGCTGATTCACGTCGCCGCGGCGTCTATCTGCGGCACCGACCGGCATATCTACGACTGGGATGAGTGGGCGTCGAGCCGGGTCCGTCCGCCCAGGATCCTAGGGCACGAGTTCTGTGGTCATGTCGCGGCATTGGGCGCGGAGGTCCGCGGGCTAGCCGAGGGCGATTTCGTTTCCGCCGAGGGCCACGTGACCTGCGGCACTTGCTATCAATGCCGCACCGGGGCTGCCCACATCTGCCAGCGGGTCCAGATCGTGGGCATCGACCGTGACGGTGCCTTCGCGGATTATGTGATGGTGCCGGCCACCAACGTCTGGCGAGTGGATCCACGAATCCCTACCGACTGGGCCTCGGTCTTCGATCCCTTCGGCAATGCCGTTCATACCGTCTACAGCGTTGGTGTGCGTAACTCCAGAGTCGCCCTTTTCGGATGTGGTTCGATCGGGCTCTTCTCCATTGCCGTGGCGCGTGCGGTTGGTGCCGAGGCGGTCTATGCGGTTGACGTCATCGATTATCGGCTGGAACTGGCCGAGCGTCTCGGGGCCACGGCCACTTGTAACGCGCGGACAACCGATCCCGTTTCCTGGCTGCGCGACCTGACCATGGATCGGGGTGGCGTTGATGTGGTGCTGGAGATCTCTGGCAACCCAAAGGCGCTCAACCAGGGCCTTCAAGCGCTCAGGGACGGTGGCGAGGTGGCGATTCTTGGTATTCCCTCATCTGTGGTACCCATCGACATCGCCCGAGATGTGGTCTTCAAGGGTGCCACGCTGGTGGGAGTGGTCGGACGACGCATCTGGGCCACTTGGTACCAAATGCAGTCCCTGCTGGTGGATGGATCGGTCGATCTCGAGCCCGTCCTTACGCACCGCATCCGGCTGGGCGCGTTCGAGGAAGCGTTCACCCTGCTCCGAGATGGTCTGTGCGGCAAGATCGTATTGATTCCCGGGTAGCTGCTGGGTGCGTTTCTACTCTACGCGGCTAACCCCTGCTAATCGCGGGCGGTGTTTGCTAGACTTACGGGCTCTTTCCAGAACATGGCACAGCGACCGCGTGCCATTAGAGGAAAGCGGGCCGGCCGGCGCAGCCCTCAACCGACGGCGGGAGGCAGCCATCGGCCCCGGCCGGCCCGCTATATGTCAAACGACGTGCAGGTAGTTTCCCGTTGGCCTTCCTCCTATGGCTGGTTTGGCATCGGCACCGCGGGGTTACTGAAGACGGCCGGATCAAGGGACTCCAGCACCGCCAGCGGATCGAAGATGATCCGCACCTGGCGCTGTGGATCCTGAAGTACTTTCGTTCTCGATAGCATCAGGCGTCCGTAAGGTTCCCATTCCGTCCAAGCCCACTCGGTGCGCGGTGGCTCAGTGCCCTGCAGGACGTATCCCCAGCGCGCCATCAGCCAAGTCTTGGGGTCGATGAACGCCCAGTACTGGTCGCCCGGTGTTCGGCCTACCTTGTCGAAGCTCAGGTGTACGACATTGTATTCGACTCCGTCGATCGTTTCGCTCGGCGCGGCTTTCAGGATCACCCCTTTGTCCTGCAGCTTGTAAGGCATCAGCAACCAATAGGTGTCGTTGATGAAGCGGCCATGGGCCCAATCGAGCCAAGCGGCGACGGCATTCTCACTTACAGCAACCCAATCGCCAGAGCCGCTGCGCGTGTAGGCGGAGCCCTCGTGGCTGTCGAGGTTGAGCAGAACCAGCCCTTGGCTGGGCCTACCGTCGATGCGCCGCCCGCCCTCGAGCCGGTAGTCACTCGTCCACCGATCCCACAGGTGCTGGGGCGAAACGGCGGCCCGCTCGCCCTCCTGCTCGACGACGAAGCCGAAGCGTAGGTACCGTGTTCGTTCCCACGCCTGCCACCCGCCTATCGCCTCCAGCATCCGCTCTGCCACCGTGATGGCCTCGGGATCGGATCTCGGGTCGGGTCCCTCGGGCCCAGCGGGCTGCGCCGGCTCGGGGGCCTGCCGCGAGGTGGGCTGAGACTCAGGTGCACAGCCTGTCAGCAGCACACAGCACGCCAGCGGCGCGACGAGCCAGACCGCCGCCCACCCCAATGCGGCCCGCTCGTCGCGCCCGCGGGCGAGACTCCAGTGCGCCGCCGCGAGTACGCTGAGTGGATTCGTCGACATCTTTTTCTTCGGTCGGTTTCCGTCTAGGAGCAACCCGAGGTGGCGCCGCAGTTCATGCACTTATGGCAGATGCCGCTGCGTACCATGAGCGAGCCGCAGACATGACAGAGTGGCGCATCGGGCTGAGGCTTGAACGCCAGAGGCTCGCCGACCACGGTGCCGGAGACAGGGGGATCATCAACCGGCCTCGAGATCTCCTCGCTGGGATCTGCCGCTACAGTCTCGAAGTCTTCCTCGGTCTGCATGCCGACCTCAGCCCGCTCTTCCGGCGTCAGAAAGCGAGCGGCTAGCCAGCGGAAGATGTAGTCAGTAATCGATTTCGCGTAGGGGACATGCGGGTTGCCGGTCCAGCCTGAGGGCTCGAAGCGCGCGTGGCTGAACTTGCCGACCAGGAACTTCAGCGGCACTCCGTATTGCAGCGCGAACGAGGTCATGCAGGCGAAAGAGTCCATCAGGCCGGAAATGGTTGAGCCCTGTTTGGCCATGGTGATGAAGACCTCGCCGGGGCTGCCGTCATCGTATAGGCCGACGGTAATGTAACCCTTGTGTCCACCGATGCTGAACTTGTGCGTCAGGGAGTGCCGCTCGTCAGGAAGCTTGCGCCGAACCGGCTGCAGGGCAGGCACGGCGACGGTTTCCACTGTTCCCCTGACGGCGCTGGGAGCGCTGTCAACGGCGGATTTGCTGCCCGCCGTGGCCAGCGGCTGGCTCCTCTTGCTGCCGTCCCGGTAAATCGCCACCGCCTTGAGCCCCTGCCTCCAGGCCTCCAAGTAGGCTTCCGCGATCTCCTCGGTAGTGGCGTTCTCGGGGACGTTGATGGTCTTGGAAATAGCCCCGGAGATGAACGGCTGCACCGCAGCGACCATCTTCAGGTGGCCGGTGTAGGGGACCACGCGAGCACCACCAAGGGCGCGGAAAGCGCAGTCGAAGACCGGCAAATGCGCGTCGCGCAGATGGGGGGCGCCTTCGATGGTGCTGTGCTGGTCGACATAATCGATGATGGCCTTTACCTGGTCTTCGTCGTAGCCGAGGTTGCGAAGCGCGGCCGGCACTGTTTGGTTGACGATGCACATGGTGCCGCCGCCGACCAGCCGCTTGTGCTTGACCAGCGCCAGATCAGGCTCCACGCCGGTGGTATCACAGTCCATCATGAAGCTGATCGTGCCGGTGGGAGCCAGCACGGTTGCCTGGCTGTTGCGGTAGCCGTGCTCCTCGCCATAGGCGACCGCCTGATCCCATACCTTGTGCGCCCCACGACTGAGCGATTTGGGGATCAAATCGCTGTCCATCTCATGGGCGGCTTTACGGTGCAGGTGCATCACCTCGAGCATCGAGTCACGGTTCACCGCATAGCCTGCAAATGGTCCCTTCACCTCTGCCATGCGGGCGGACTGAAGGTAGGCCTCGCCGCTGAGTATGGCGGTGACCGCCGCTGCGTAGGCCCGCCCCGCATCGGAGTCATAGGGGAGGCCCTGCTGCATCAATAGGGCGCCGAGATTGGCGTAGCCTAGACCAAGTGGGCGGTAATCATAGGAGTTCTTGGTGATGTTGGCGGTCGGATAGTGGGCGTAGCCGACAACAATCTCCATGGCGGTGAATAGGACATCGATTGCACGGCGGTAGGACTCGACATCGAATGAGCTGTCCTCACGCACGAACTTCATCAGGTTGAGCGACGAAAGGTTGCATGCCGTTTCGTCCAGGAACATGTACTCGGAGCACGGGTTGGAGGCGTAGATGCGGTCTGTCGCCTTGCAGGTATGCCAGCGATTGATGGTGTCGTCGAACTGCATACCGGGGTCGCCGCACTGGTGTGTGCACTCGGCGATCTTCCGTAGCAGGTCCCGGGACCGGTAGGAATTCATTGGCTTGCCGTCGACCCGGCTAATGGACTGCCATTCGGCGCCGGCCTCGACCGCTCGCATGAACGCGTCCGACGCCCGCACACTGTGATTGGCGTTCTGGAAGAAGACCGATGTATAGGCTTCGCCATCGATGGAAGGATCGTAGCCCGACTCGATCAGCGACCACGCCTTACGCTCCTCCCTGGCCTTGCATTCGATGAACTCGACGATGTCGGGGTGGTCGACATCGAGAATGACCATCTTGGCGGCGCGCCGGGTCTTGCCGCCGCTCTTGATCACCCCGGCGAAGGCATCGAAGCCCTTCATGAAGGAAACGGGGCCGGAGGCGATGCCGCCGCCCGACAGCGGTTCCATGGATCCCCGCAGTCGCGACAGGTTGACGCCCGCTCCCGATCCCCACTTGAAAATCAATCCCTCGGTCTTGGCCAGGCCGAGGATCGACTCCATGGTGTCGTCCACGTGGTTGATGTAACAGGCGGAAGCCTGCTGTCGCTCGCCGGCGACGCCGATGTTGAACCATACCGGTGAGTTGAAGGCGGCACTCTGGTGCACCAGCAAGTGGGTCAACTCCTCGGAGAAGATTTCTGCGTCATCGGCTGTGGCGAAATAATTGCCATCGATTCCCCACTGGGTGATAGCCCCGACGACGCGGCCGATTAGCTGCTTGAGGCTGGATTCCCGCTCCGGAGTGCCCAGCTGGCCGTGGAAGTACTTGGAGGCGACGATGTTGGTAGCGCGTTGCGACCAAAAGTCGGGGAATTCGACATTCTCCTGTTCGAAGACGGTTTCACCTTCGGCGCTGAGGATCACCGCGTTGCGCCGCTCCCATTCGATGGCGTGGTAGGGATGGACGCCGTCGGCTGTGAAGTAGCGCGAGAAGCTGAGCCCTCGGCTCTTCGGCTTGTGCGCTACAGGCTGACCGGAGGTGGCGCTAGGGCTCGGCGAGGAGTCGGTCAGGTCGGCCGGCCGGCTATCGGCTTCGGGGAATGGGTCAGCGGCCATGGTTGGGTCTCCGAATCATCACGACGCGGCTCCGGGGGCAAAGCTGCCGGGAGACGAGCCGTTCTCAAGGTCACAGGAAAACTCTAGCCTTATACGCGCCCTCTGCCGCGCTTGTCAAGCGGAAAACCACAAGATGTTGGGGTCCCCTCCAACTCCACACGCTATCTATTGTAGACCATGCCTTGGGCCGCAAACCTTCTCCCAGAGCACTGTTCAGCGGATCAGGCGTTCACCGGAGGGATGGTGCGGGGGGGTGCGGTTCGGCTCGTGTCCGGGGCGTTGCGACGGGGCGGGCTCGCCGTCGAGGCCCGCCATTGCGCTCGCGCAGCCGCGAGCCGTTGAGAAGTTCGGGCTAGGCGACGGGAACCGACGCCGTTGCCGAGCGTCGAACCGCCTCGGCCACGGCACCGGGCACTCGCCTGTCGAAGGGATCTGGCATGATGTGATCGGCCGCTGGATTCTCGACACAATCGGCGATGGTCTGTGCGGCGGCAACCTTCATGGCCTCTGTGATCGCACCGGCGCGGGCGTCGAGGGCGCCTCGCAGAACCCCGGGGAAGGCGAGGGAGTTGTTGATCTGGTTGGGGAAATCGCTGCGCCCTGTGGCGGCCACGGCTGCGCCGGCATTCAAGGCCTCGTGATAACCGATCTCCGGCACTGGATTGGCCAGTGCGAAGACGACAGGGCGCGCCGCCATGCTGCGGACCATCTCGGGGGTGATCAGGTTCCCGCTCGAGACGCCGATGAAGACATCGGCATCTCGCAAAGCATCGGCTACAGTGCCCTCGAGCCTGCGAGGGTTGGTCATCTCGGCAATCTCGACCTTTTCGCTGTTGGCCTCGAGATTTGGCCGGCCAGGATAGACGACGCCTTTGCGGTCGCAGAGGATGACTTCGGCTACTTGCGGTGCCCCTACGGTCTCCAATCCTCTGCCGAGCAAAAACTTGGCAGTGGCGATGCCGGCCGCGCCTGAGCCGAGGATGACGACCCGCATTTCCTGTAGCTTCTTGTCGACTACCTTGCAGGCGTTCGTGAGGGCAGCAAGCAGGACGATGGCCGTGCCGTGCTGGTCGTCATGGAAGACCGGGATATTGAGTTCCCCGCGCAAGCGACGCTCGATCTCGAAGCAGCGCGGCGCCGAGATATCTTCCAGGTTGATGGCCCCGAAGACGGGCGCCACGTTGACCACGGTGCGAACGATCTCGTCGACGTCCTGGCTATTCAGGCAAAGGGGGAACGCGTCGATCTTGGCGAAAGCCTTGAACAGCAGGGCCTTGCCCTCCATGACGGGGATCGCTGCCAGAGCGCCGAGGTTGCCTAGCCCGAGGATTGCGCTGCCGTCCGAGACGATGGCCACGACATTGCCCTTGAAGGTATAGCGATAGGCCAGCTCGGGGTCCTCGGCGATCCTGCGGCAAGGCTCGGCAACGCCCGGTGTGTACGCCGCGGAAAGATCGAGGCGGTTCTGCACGGGGACTTTGCTGCAGATCTCGATCTTGCCCCGATGGAGCTCATGCAAGCGCAACGCGGCTTCTTCGTGAGAGGGCATTCGGGCTACCTCGGGCGAGGGGAGTGTGGCTGCCAGAAGACGGGTGTCTCTGTGTGAAGTAGATACGCTAGCATGACAGCCAGGCCATCGCTAGCCCGATGCCCGAACCTCATTCGAGCACCATCTCTTGTAACTCTGACGAAGGATTCCCTTCACTTTGGCGCTGACTTTGCTTGCTGACAATCTAGTGATAAGCTGCCGGCTGGCGGGGAGATGACTTCGCCGCATACTTATCGCTAGACTCGAGGAGTGCACCAGCATGGCCTATATCATCGCCGAGCCCTGCATCGACGTGAAGGATAAATCCTGTGTCGAGGTTTGCCCGGTCGACTGCATCTATGAGATCGGTGCTGACGGTGCGACCGAGCACGGAGGCACTGCCAGCGACGACAAGAAGAACATGCTCTATATCCATCCCGAGGAGTGCATTGACTGCGGCGCCTGCGAGCCAGTCTGCCCGGTCGACGCGATCTTCATGGATGAAGAAGTTCCCGAGAAGTGGGGCGAGTTCGTCAAGTACAACTACGACTTGTCTGGCGTACCCTTCAGCTAACCGCAATTCTCCCTGCCGCGGCTGCGCGAGCGCAATGGCGCGCGATGACTGCGTTGCGCTTGCCCCGAGGG
>JBHHYG010000097.1:0-10925 GCA_046757445.1 Acidobacteriota bacterium | reverse complement strand
CGACGTGCTCGAGGGCCAGCCGCTGCCCTACAGTGGTCTGGCGGCCCACGTATAGGAAAGGGGAGGAGGTTTCGGCATGGCCGTAATTCGCGACATGATGCCGTCGTTCGATCTCTTCCAGCCGGCCAGCGTCGAGGATGCGGTCAGCCTGCTGCGCCGCTACGGCGAGCGGGGATGGGTGGTGGCCGGGGGTCTGGACAGCTTCGAGTGGTTCAAGGAGCGGATCGTGCGGCCGGTGGCGGTGGTGGATGTCGGCGGTATCGACGAGCTCAAAGGGATTCGTGCGACGCCGGAGGGAATCGAGATCGGGGCGCTGACGACGCTGACCGAGGTCGAGAAAGACGCCGAGGTGGTGGCCGGCTACCGGCTGTTGGCGGAGGCGGCCGGGGCGGTGGCGACACCACAGATCCGCAACCAGGGAACGATCGGCGGCAACGTCTCGCAGGACACCCGCTGCTGGTACTACAGGGGCGGCTGGCCGTGCTACCGGGCGGGGGGCAACATCTGCTACGCCGATACCCCGATGTCGATGAACCGGGAGCACTGCATATTCGGGGCCGACCGGTGTGTGGCGGTGAACCCGTCGGATACGGCGCCGGCGCTGATAGCGTTGGATGCCAAGATGGTGATCCGCAACGGCGGTGGCGAGCGGCTGGTGGATGCCGAGGAGTTTTTCATCGGGCCGGGCAAGGACATCACCCGCATGAACGTGCTGGCAGGCACGGATCTGCTCACCGGAATCCGCCTACCGATAGGTTGGGCGGGGAGCCGCTTCTATTTCGAGAAGGCCAGGGATCGGCAATCGTGGGACTTTCCGCTGGTCAACGTCGCTGCGTCGATCAAGCTGCGTGGCGGCCTCATCGAGGATCTGCGGCTGGCGGTCAACGCCGTGGCGCCACATCCGCTGCGGCTGAAAAGGGTGGAGAACAAGCTGCGCGGCCAGCGGCCCACCGAGGAGATGGCCGCCGCCGCCGGCGAGCTGGCCGTCCAAGGTGCCAGGAGCCTGCGCCATAACGGCTACAAGGTGCCGCTGATGAGAAACCTGGTCATGCGCGCCATCCGCGACGCCAAAACCTAGTGCGCGCCCCGATCTCGCCCGCAATCTCAGGCCGCGAACGTCACCGTACCGATCACCGGGAGCACTGAGATGGAGTTCTTCCAGTACCAGCGGAACCCCTGGGGTCAGGAGATCCTGGTCAGGATCTCCTGGGACTTGCTGTGGGCCGCGGCGATCGCCGGGCTCCTTTTCATTGTCGTTCACCTCCTCTTCCGCTGGTTCTGGTTCCCGAAACACGGGGCGGCGGCAGAGGGGGCGGCGGGTGAGGAGGGTGAGGCAGAGAGGCGGGCAGCGGCTGTTCCCGAACGGGTGCCGCGCCATTCGCTCGCTTCCCGTCTTTTTCATTGGATCATGGCGGCCGCGATCATCGTCTTGTTGGTCACGGCCTTCTTCCCGGTGCTGGGGATCCAGTTTGCATGGGTCACCATTCACTGGATTGCCGGCCTGGTGCTGATCGGTTCCGTCGTCTTCCACATCATCCACGCTACCTTCTGGATGGAGTTGGAGGCCGTGCGGGTCGGCGTGGCCGACGTCAGGGACATGTGGCGCCGCTTCGCTCGCAGCGTGCGGGGCTCGGGGCCAGCACCGAAGAAGCCTGGCAAGTACCCGCTCGAGAACAAGCTCTACCACCATGTCATCTCCCTCACCACCGTCGCCGTCATGGTCACCGGTGTGCTCATGATGTTCCGGGTCCAGACGCCCTTCTGGACGCGCAACCCTTATCTTTTCAGCGAGCAGACCTGGGGTTGGGTCTACGTGCTCCATGGCCTCTCCGCCGTGGCGCTGGTGACCCTGGTCATGGCCCACGTTTACTTCGCCGTCTTGCCGGAGAAACGGTGGATCACCTGGTCGATGATCTACGGCTGGATCGACCGCGACCGCTATTTGGAACACCATGACTCCCAGCGATGGGCCATCTTGCAGGACACCACGACGACGGAGCAGCCCGAACTTCTCAACAGGTCGTGAAGCGAGCGGGCGGTTGGGTCGCGAGGACAAGGTGCGCGCTGGTTCGAGGGCGATGAGAAATGCAGGCTAACCCTCGGGACGAGCTGGGCACCCGCATCGATACGATCGAGGAGAGTTACGAGTTCATGCTCGCCTATGCGGCTCAGGGGCTCGCAGGCGATCGTGCCAGCAAGTCAGGAGGCAAGCTGCGAGAGCTCATGGAACGCGCCGCCGCTGCCCTCAGCGGGCTCGCCGAGCTCTTCCTGACGCTGGTGGGGGAGGAGAAGGTGGAGGCCCGGCAGCGGTACCGTGCCTTCATCGACGTGCTCGAGCGGGACGCCGACAGCTCCCAGGCGGCGATTCAGCTGGTGCTGTCACAGCCGGTGATCAGCTCGCAGCTGGTCGACAACCTCAACGCCTCGATCCACCTGCGAGCCCTGCTCACCGATCTGTTCATTGTCGACGAGATCCTCAAGCTGACCGCCGAGACGGCCCGGTCGGCCGAGCTCGAGGGCAGCCGCTAGAGCCCGCATATCTCAACGGGTCGTGAAGCGAGCGGCCCTGGCGCCCGCGCAGCCGTGAGCCGTTGAGAAATGCGGGCTTAGTAGCGTCAGCGGCTTTTCGTGCTACCGGTCTGCTCCTTCTCGAGGTTGAGTTCGGCAATGTCGGGACTCCAGTGCTGGTCGCCGAGCAGGTTCTTGACGAAATACTCGGCCCGCAACCAAAACCAGTAGTCCCGCATGTCGCCGTAGCCATGCCGTTGTCCAGGGAAGATGAAGAAGTCGAAGCGCTTGTTGGCCTTGATCAGCGCCTCGGCCATGCGCAGGGTGTTGGCCGGGTGGACGTTGTTGTCGATGTCCCCCGTGGTCAGCAGCAGATGCCCCTTCAGGTTCTTCGCTAGCTCGGAGTTCTTCTCGATGTCGTACTCGAAGGTGACCTTGCCCTCCTTGTCGACGACCTCCTTGATGCCGTGGTGCTTCTCGCTCCAGTTGGCGTTGTAGACGTCGTTGTTGTGGTTGCCCGACGACGACACCGCCACCTTGAAGAAGTCCGGGTAGACGAGCATCGCCGCCGTCGACATGAAGCCGCCGCCCGAGTGGCCGTAGATGCCCACAAGGTCGATGTCGATGAAGGCGTCGCGTTCGGCGAGCTGCTCGATCGCCGCCTTCTTGTCGGCCAGGCCGTAGTCTCGCAGGTTGCCGTAGCCATAGTTGTGGTACCACTTCGAGCGCGCCGGGTTGCCGCCGCGGTTACCCACGGTGATGACGATGAAGCCGAACTGTGCCAGCCCCACCTCGTAAGCGTTGTCGCGGAACGATTTCGAGACTGCCTCGGTCTGCGGGCCCGGGTAGACGTAGGCGACGATCGGATACTTCTTTTCAGGGTCGAAGTCGAACGGCTTGTAGATGACGCCGTACAGATCGGTGACGCCGTCGGCTGCCTTCACGGTGTACGGCTCGGGGAACTCGTAGCCGGCCTCGGTCAGCCTCGAGAAGTCGGCCTCTTCGAGGTCGAGGATCTTCTTGCCGGTGGCATCGTGTAGCGTTGCGGCCGGCGTCGTGTTGACCCGCGAGTAGTTGTCGACGAAAAAGCGGTTCGACTCCCCCATGCTCGCCCGGTGGTCGAAATTGCCGGCGTCGAGTAGCCGGAGACCGGTACCGTCGAAACTGACGCGGTAGAGGTGCTGGTAGTAGGGGTCCTCGCCCTCCTCGTGGGCGTTGGCGAGAAAGAAGACCAAACCATTCTCCTCGTCCACCCCGACGATGCGACGCACCGAGAAGGGACCCTCGGTGAGCCGGTTCTTCAGCGTGCCATCGGGGCCGTAGCGATAGATGTGTGCCCAGCCGTCGCGCTCCGACCACCAGAACATGTCGCCCGAAGCAAGGAGCTCGAGGTTTTGGGTCTCGACGTAGGTGTTGAGCCGCTCCTCGATGAGCACTCGCACTTCGCCGGTAGCGGCATCGGCGATGCAGACATCGACGCGGTGCTGGTCGCGGCTACGGCGCCAGAAGTAGAGCTCGTCGGAGTTGTCCGATAACCACAGGTTGCGGCGCGGCTCGTCGCTGTCCGGATATCGGAACTGGCGGTCGTTGAAGATGAACAGGCGCTCGTCCTTGAAGCGGTCGGCTTTGACCTTGACCAGGTTGCGGGCCACGAGATCGTAGACGAGGATCTCGGGCTGGCTGACATTCTTCTCGCCCGGCAGGTCGTACTTGTAGGTCTCGAGCTCCGGGCGCTTGTTGCCCACGGAGTGGACGACCCACAGGTCACCGGACTTGCGACGATCAGAACGCACCATGGCGAAGCGCTTGGAGTCCTTCGACCAGCTGATGTTGGCGCGCTTGCGTTTGTCTTTGTTCTTGTCGCGCTCGACGTCGGTATCGCCGCGCTCGAAGACGGCGTAGCTGTAGTTTTCTTCGCCGTCGGTGGTGAGCTGGATCTCGTTGACCTGGACGTCCTTCTCGGCTTTCTCGGCTTCCTTTTCGTCCTTGCCGCGGCGGGCGTCGAGGATCTTCTGATAGTCGTCACCGCTCATCATGTAGAGGTTGTGGTGGTGGGCGAAGATCACGGCCTGGTCGTCGGGGGAGACGCTGGCCCAATCGGGGTGGTTGTCGGGTGCCTCCCAGTCCTCGAGCTGGCGCAGCGTCTGGGTGCTGACGGTGTACTCGAAGTGGAAGACGTGCTTTTTCGGGCGTTGCTTTTCCTGTTCCTGTTCTTCTTCCTGCTGTTGTTGCTGTTGTTGCTCTTCTTCGCTCTCCGTCTTTTCTTCATCCTGAGAGGATTCGACCTCGAACTGCAGTGTGTTGTCGTCGATGAACTTGATCTTGCGGATAGGAAGATGCTGCCCGTCCCAAGGGTCCTTGGTGAGGCGGGTAAGCTCGGCGGCGATCTTGTCGTTGTCGAAGACCTGTCGCTTGCTGCCGGCCACCGGATCGACGATGTAGAAGAGCTTGTCGTCGGAGGTCTCCCACTCGTACCAGAACTTCTCGCTGCCCTCGATCCAGCGCGGGCTCACCGATGTGTCGTAGATGAGCCGGCGCATCTTGTAGGGCGCGAAGCGAGCGGCGAGCTTGTAGTTGGCTGTACGGGCACCATGGTCCCGCTGGCTGGCTTCCTGGCCCGCAAGCTGGCCCGCAAGAGGTGCCGCGGCAACGGTGGCTCCCGTCGCCAGGATGACCGCCGAGATGCACAGGAATGCTGTGCGCAAGGGTCGGCGGTTTCGCTCTCGTTCCGATTGCCGCGAGAAAATGCCTGCTGTCATCGGTTTTCTCCCAGGTCCCGTGCGGGAAGGTGACGTGGTAGTCGGATCGGCAGATTTGCCGAATGGGGAAATCAAGCGGGAAACATACTCGCCCGCTGCGAAGATGGCAACGTACCGGGCAGCCTCTGGCAACGGGGTCGAGGTGCGTACGGGGGCTTGCACCGAGAAAGATCGGCCCCGGTCGTCCTGGAGGACGGCCGGGGCCGATTACCAGCGGATCAGATAGAGAATGTTACTCGGTGGGCTGCAGGTAGCTCAGGTCGAGCCGGACTCTGGCGATCCAGCTATCGACTCCCCAGACCGAGTCGGCGATCGTCTGCAGCAGGGCAGCGGTCTCGTGGCTGCCGTACATCTTTTCCATCGATGCCCGAAAACTGGCTTCTGCCGGTGCCATATCGGCCCAGCTCTCGCAGAAGACGGCCAGCCGGTAGGTGGGGTTGGCGCCACCGCTCGCCAGCGTGCTCCAGGAGTAGGGCCGGGGCCAATCGGCAGCGGCGAGGGCCTTGTGAATCTTTTCCACCGCGTGGATGAAGTCCTCCGCCTTGTCGTATTTCAGGTGGTAGTCATAGACCTGCACGAGATTGACGGTTTCCCCCTCCGAGGGAGTACTGAGCTGCGGAAGGCCCACTCGGATGGCGTTGCTGTAGGAGGCGACGTGCGGCGCAATGGTTTCCCGGAACTTCGCATTTACGGCGTCCCGCGACGCCTCGTTGGCATCGAGGTCGGCCCACTGATGGTTGAGAGAGACGAAGCCGTACTCGCCGTTCTGATCGCCCGTCTCTATGGTGTAGGCGATCCACTCCCAGGGATCGTTTTCCTGGCGGCGCCATTGCCAGAAGGCCTTGATCGCTTCCTCGAATTCGCCTTCCGCGCCCGGCTTGACCTTGAAGACCCAGGAACGAGAAACCGCCCCTGGCTGCTCTTGTAGCGGCGGCAGTGTAACGGCCGTCGGGGCGCCGTCGGCAACCGGGCTGGCAGCCCCATTCGCCGACCCCCAAGCGAGGCCGGCGATGACCAGGCAAGCCACACCCAGCCCAATGAATCGTCGCTGCATGAAACACCTCCCCCTTGTCGGGTTGTGCTCGAACTTCGCAACGATTCGCGGCCCTTGCGAGCGCTCTTCACCACTCCTCGAGAAGTCCGAGTTCATCAGGATGGACTGTCTTATACAAGAATCCGTTGTCGTGCTCAAGGGAGATAAGGGCCGAACTGCGGCATTGGGCCCGGAAATCAGGCTGACTGCGAGTTTTTGATTCCAGCTCTCCTCGTGGTTCTTCGATAATGGAGTTCAATAATATGAGTTTTGAGGGCTAGTGCAGTTGGTGCTTGCGGTTGCGATAGAGCTGCTGGTCGACGATGGCAGCCATCGCCGCGGTATCGAGTCGCCGGCCGAGAAAGCCGCCAATCTCGGCAGCGAAGGCCGCCGGTTCCTTCAGGGCCCTGCGATAATCGGCCTCGAGCAGCTCGAAGTTCGGCTTGGCGCGGACCATGAAGCGGACCTGCACGAGGTGCCGCAGGTAGTGATCCTTGGCCTTCTTATCCGCGATCGGATTTTCCTTGCCGCGGTGCTCGAGCATCTTCTGCTGGCTGGCCAGCACCTCGTCCAGATCGCGCCGCATCAGGATCACCCTGTAGAAGTTGTCGTCGGGCAGCTCCTCGAGGAGGTGGGAGATGACCTTGAGCACTTTGCCGCGGGCCTGCCGCAGCCACGACTTGTCCGTCTGTTTGCCGAGATCCTTGACCCGCTCTTCCTCGAAGTAGCCCTCGGGGTTGTCGTCGTCGGCGGCACGTTGGTGGTCGGTCATGATCGGCAGGCCGGCGGCCTCGAGCATCTTCATCATCATCGAGGTGCCCGAGCGCGGCAGGCCGGAGACGATGATGATCTCGTCGCCGTACTTGCGCTGGCGTAGAAAGCGCCTGATCGGGTCGGTCATGGGGGGTTACGGCTACAGCGGGATGTTGCCGTGCTTTTTAGGGGGGTTACGGTCGGCCTTGCTGTCCAGCGCTAGCAGCGCCTGGATGAGCTTGCGACGGGTGTCGCGGGGGCGGATGACGGCGTCGATCCAGCCACGCTCGGCGGCGATATAAGGATTGGCGAACTTGTCGCGGAACTCGGCCACCCTCTCGGCCCGCAAGGCCTCGGGATCGTCAGCCTCGGCGAGTTCGCGCCGGTAGAGGATGTTGACTGCCCCCTCCGCCCCCATCACCGCGATCTCGGCGCTCGGGTAGGCGAAATTGCAATCGGTGCGGATATGCTTGGAGGCCATGACGCAATAGGCGCCGCCGTAGGCCTTGCGGGTGACGACGGTGAGCTTGGGCACGGTCGCCTCGGCGAAAGCATAGAGTAGCTTGGCGCCGTGCTTGATGATGCCACCGAACTCCTGGGCGGTGCCCGGCAAAAACCCCGGCACGTCCTCGAAGACCACCAGCGGAAGGTTGAAGGCGTCACAGAAGCGCACGAAGCGGGCCCCCTTCACCGAGGCGTCGATATCCAGGGTGCCGGCCAGATGGTCGGGCTGGTTGGCGACGATGCCCACCGGCATGCCATGCAGTCGCGCGAAGCCCACGACGATGTTGCGGGCGTACTGCTCGTGGACTTGTAGGAAAGTGCCCCGATCGACAACTCCGGAGACGAGATCGACCATGTCGTAGGGCTTGTTGGGGTCGTCCGGCACCAGCTCGTCGAGCCTCTCATCGGCGCGTTCGGGATCGTCGCCGGGCTCCGACCGCGGCGGGTCTTCACGGTTGTTGCTGGGCAAGTAGGAGAGCAGCTCACGGATCAGCGCCAGACACTCGCGGTCGTCGGCGCTGGTGAAATGGGCGACGCCACTACGCTCGTTGTGCACCGCGGCGCCACCGAGCTGTTGCGCCGAGACCTCCTCATGCATGACGGTCTTGATGACGTCGGGGCCGGTCAGGAACATGTAGGAGGTTTCATCGACCATGACCACGAAGTCGGTGATCGCCGGCGAGTAGACGGCGCCGCCGGCGCACGGCCCCATGATCGCCGAGATCTGTGGTACCACACCCGAGGCCAGGGTGTTGCGCAGGAAGATGTCGGCGTAGCCGGCCAGCGAGGCAACGCCCTCCTGGATGCGGGCGCCGCCGGAATCATTCAGCCCGATCACCGGCGTACCCGTCCTCATGGCCAGGTCCATGACCTTGCAGATCTTGGCGGCGTTGGTCTCCGAGACGCTGCCGCCGAAGACGGTGAAGTCCTGGGCGAACACACAGACCGGGCGGCCATCGATGCGCCCGTAGCCCGACACTACGCCGTCACCGCGAACGCGGCGCGCCTGCATGCCGAAGTCCTGGCAGTCGTGCACCACCAGGCGGTCGAGCTCGTGGAAGGTGTTGGCGTCGAGCAGCAGGTCGAGACGCTCGCGGGCGGTCAGCTTACCGGCGTCGTGCTGGCGCTTGACGCGCGCTTCGCCGCCCCCTTCGAGTCCTTCCCGCTGGCGCCGCTCGAGCTCCTCGAAACGGTTCTCGCTGGTCAAAGGGAGGGCCCCGTCACGACGCACTCGTCCGTGGGAGCCGGCCAACCGCCAAGGATTCTGTCGGGGCGGAGCACTAGGTTTCGGAGGCGGCCGTCTCTACCGCCTGCGGGGCGATGAGCTCGCGCGCCTTCCGCCAATCGGCCAGGAACTTTTCCAGGCCAATGTCGGTGAGCGGGTGGTTAAAGAGGGCGTCGAAGACGTTATAAGGAAGGGTGGCGACGTCGGCGCCGATCAGCGCCGCCTCGAGCACGTGCTTGGGATGCCGCGCAGAGCCTACCAGCACCTCGGTGGGGAAGCCGTAGTTCTCGTAGATGGTGACGATCTGCTGCACCAGTTCCATGCCGTCGTGGCTGATGTCATCGAGGCGGCCGACGAAAGGGGAGATGTAGGTGGCCCCTGCCTTGGCGGCGATCAAGGCTTGAGTCGGCGAAAAGCAGAGGGTGACGTTGACACGGATCTCATCCTTGACGAGCTGGCAGACCGCCTTCATGCCCTCGCGCAACATGGGGATCTTGACCACCACGTGCTGGTGGATGGCGGCCAATCGTCGGGCCTCTTCGACCATCTCCTCGGCGTTGAGAGAAACCACCTCGGCGCTTACCGGGCCGTCGACGATCTCGCAGATCTCGTGCACCACCTCCTCGAAGGGCCGGCCCTCTTTGGCCACCAGCGAGGGGTTCGTAGTCACCCCGTCGAGCACGCCGAGGCTGGCTGCCTGCCGGATCTCCTCGACGTTCGCGGTATCCAGGAAGAACTTCATCTCACGACCTCCCGTAACGGGCTCTCGCACCCGTCTGAATTGTCTCCTGCGCCGGATGAGTTGCTTGACGCCTCGCCCCTGCTAGCGGAATGAATGATCGGCAGCCCGGTGCGGGCGACGGCGCTAGTCTAGCACGGGCATTTGTCGCAATCGCCAGTCGTAGATCGGGAAGTCGGCAGCGATCCGCGCCACTTCCGTGCGCACCGCGGCGCACACCTGTTCGTCGCCACCGGAGTCCAGCACCCGGTGGATCCATTCGCCGATCTGCTCCATCACGCTCTCGCCCATGCCGCGCGAGGTCACCGCCGGCGTGCCGATGCGCAGTCCAGATGCAACCAGCGGTGGGTTGGGATCGAAGGGGATGGTGTTCTTGTTGACGACGATACCGGCACTGTCCAACCAGGCCTCGCCATCCTTGCCGGTGAGTCCCGTCTCGCCGACGTCGACCAGCACGATGTGCGAGTCGGTGCCCCCCGAGACGATGCGCCAGCCCCGCTCCTGAAGGGCCGCCGCCAGCGCCCGGGCATTGGCGATGATCTGTGCCGCGTAGCCTTTGAAGCCGTCGCTGAGCGCTTCCTTGAAGCAGACGGCCTTGGCGGCGATCAAGTGCTCGAAGGGTCCTCCCTGGATACCGGGGAAGATCTTGCGATCGAGGCCCTTGGCGAATTCCTCCTTGCACAACACCAGGCCGCCACGAGGGCCTCGCAGCGTCTTGTGGGTGGTGGTGGTCACGTAGGCGACGTGCTGGCAGGGGTTGGGAAACAATCCGGCCGCCACCAGGCCTGCGGGATGGGCGATGTCGGCCATCACCTGCGCCCCCACCTCCTCGGCGATTCCCTGCACGCGCTCGAAGTCGATGGTGCGCGGGTAGGCCGAGGCGCCGACGACGATCAGCTTGGGCCGGTGCTCGGCTGCCTTGGCCGCCATCTCGTCGTAGTCGAGCAGCTCGGTGTCACGGTTCACCCCGTAGGTGACGACGTTGTAGAGCTGCCCTGAGAATGAAAGCTTGTGGCCGTGCGACAGATGGCCGCCGTGGGGAAGCTCCATCCCCAGCAGCGTCTCGCCGGGCTGCAGGGCGGCGAAGTAGACGCCCATGTTCGCCTGCGTGCCCGAGTGCGGCTGAACATTGGCGTGTTCGGCGCCGAACAGCTCACAGGCACGCTCGATGGCCAGCGCCTCGGCCCTGTCGACGAACTCGCAGCCACCGTAGTAGCGGCGCCCCGGATATCCCTCGGCGTACTTGTTAGACATCACCGAGGCGCAGGCCGAAAGCACCGCCTCGGAGGCGTAGTTCTCGCTGGCGATCATCACCAGCTTGGTGGCCTGCTTCTCGGTTTCCAGGCGGATGGCGCGATAGATTTCCGGATCGACCTCGGCGAGCGACCTCGACAGACCCGCACC
>JBHHYG010000096.1:0-10958 GCA_046757445.1 Acidobacteriota bacterium | reverse complement strand
ATCAAATTGGCTGTGGACATTCAGCAGCAAATTTTGGCCGGTGGTGGGGTGCTCCACGCCGACTGCGAGGCGGTTCTTCTCGAGGAGGGCAGTCGCCCGGAGGACGTTTGGGGAGCGGACTGGATCCCATCCACGCAGCAGATCCGGTACGAAGCGCTGATCAACATCCGGCCGGCGCAGGACAACCGCGCCATGGAGGTACAGGACCCGGCGATCCGCGAACGAATGCGCGACCTCGTGCGCGAGCTCGTGGGGCAAGGAGAGCCTCTGTGAGCGCGCCTGCACAGCATTCCGGGCTCTCCAGAGAGCGCTGGCGACAGTTTCCCTACGACCAGCAGATCCTGATGATCGCCAACGAAATGCACCGAACGGCCCACCTGATCGGCCTCGGCGCCTGGGATCGCGTGCATCCGGGGCTCGAGCGCGTGCTGCAGTTGACGGACTTGACGATCTCCTGCGTCACGTCGCCGACGCGTCGCCGGGAGCTTCTGCGTTGGCGCGATCTTGCCGCCGCGTGCTACCTGGAGTCACGACCTGACCCCCAAGCACATCAGGACGCGTTCCGCTGCCTGCTGCAGTTCACGCCGACGGCGTTTCAACAGGCGACGCTGCTTCTGGCAGAGAGCTGAGACTCCCGCCGGCGGCGCTCATTCTCCTTCGGAGCAGCCCGGCAGTCTGAACGCCCCGATGCGGGTCGAGTAGCTCGGAGCATCCCGCTTCAGATAGTCGCCTACGTACCAGATCGTGCAGTCATCCGTCGGATCGACGGCCGACTGTGTGTAGTCCTCCCACCGGAGCGTGCTCGTCTGCGAGCCCGCGCCCTCCACGAGCACCGCCTCGCCAAGCGTCATGACGCCGGGTGGATCATCCACCATGCGGGCCGCGAAGCGCTGGCCGGGATAGTGGGGGGTGCCGCCGAAGGAGTATCCGATGCCGATGTTCCCCCGGCGATCGATCGCCGGGCTCGCCAGCCAGCGATAAAAGCCATCGGGGGCGTACGTGCCCTGCTGCAGGAGACCGACCATGCGGTCGGAGCTCACGCCGAACTCATACCAGCGAACCCCGCCCGCGCCCGCCTCGGTGGCGACGGAGTGCACGGCCACGATCGACTCCCGGTCGTCGATGTTCCGATACACCAGTCGAGCCATGATCTTGTCGCCCTGGGAGTCGAGGTGCCGGTCGGTTCCGGGCTGTCGCACGCAGTTCGTGAGCTGCCCGTCGCACAGGTACTGATACGGGGCCACGGCGATCTTTTGCGAACCGGTGAGCGTCGTCCTGGACGGATCGTCCCAGTCCACGTGGAACTGCCAGACGTAGATTCCATCGTCGTCGAAGTCGCCCCGGAGCTGCGTGCCGCCCGTCGCCATGATGATGTTGGGCGCGCCCGGCGGGGGCAGCGCCTGCCCTTCGAGGTCGGCGTTGTTCAGGAAGTTCACGCCGGCCACGATCACGCACTGCTCCGAAGCCGGATCTCCTCGAAGCATGGCGGCCCGATCCACCACGCAGGCGTGCTTCTCGATGACATCGTCACCGGTGCTGGTGGGCACGTAGTAACCATCGGGCCACACCGCCGGCCTCGGGTAGTCGGGAAAGAGCGGTCGCAGGAACTCGTAGCGATAGTACGAGCCCATCGGGTCGGAGCTCGTGCTCACCGCGTAGCAGATGGAGTATGGGCCTTTCTCCGGCGGCGGACGGTTCTCTCGTCCACCTTTGCCGGGTGCGCCGGCCTCGGGCTCCGGCACGGCGCGTGGCGGGACGAAGAGTGGGGCAGCGGCGCCGGGCTGACCGGATACGCCCGGCGGGCTTACGTAGACCGTCTCTCCAGACTGCCAGTCCGCCGGTTGGTCGGGCCGTGCCGGGGCTCTTCGGAACACCGGCATGACCACGAGCCAGCGCCGCGCGAGCTGATCGTAACGGACCACCGCATCGCCGTTGTTGGTCGCCTCGCAGGCTCCCCCGAAGCCGTGAAAGACGGTGTTTGTCGGCACCGCCCCGTAAAGTACCCGACCCGTCGTAGCGTAGACGTCACCCTTCTTGGTGAAGATGGCCATGCGTGAGTTCACGGTCTGGACGATGTGGTTCTCGCCGACGGCCAGGCTGTTGTCCGAAGGATTCCTTCCGGTCGCGGCGCCCTGGGGACCGTCGAAGCCCACGCCGAGGCCGTCGAAGCCCGCAATCAGCTCCGCCGGGGATCGCCTCCCCGGTGAGGTCTGCTCGATGGAAGCGGGCCCGGTCGTGGAGTCCATTGCCCGATCAGGCGCGCATGTCGAGATCGCCCACACCAGGGCGGTGATGCCCAGCGCCCTGATCGCCAGCGTCCTGGCAACACCGTCCGAGACCGACCCGCGGCGTGAACGACCCCAGTACATCGTACGGGCACCGACGGCTCGGCCAGCGACAGAATCGGACATATAGTATTAGGTACGCTCCAGAAGTTGGACCAGTGTACACGGCGGCGCTGTGGATTCTCCCGGTACATGTCCGTGCAAGCCTGCACACTCTGGCCGTTGCATCGCGGGAGCCGCGCAACACGGAGAATTGCCCGCACATTTTCCTGTAGAATTGCCCCACTTCATCGTGCAGGAGTACCTGGAGGGCGACACGCTCCGGGAACCGTTGAAGAAGGGCGCGCTGCCCGTCGAGATGGCCTTGGACCTCGCTGGGGAGATTTGCGAAGCGTTAGCGGCGGCTCACTCCGATGGCGAACGCTACCAGCATAGGGAGATTTACTACAGCACCCTGACAGGCCCTGGCATCCTCGTTGCGAAAGTTGCGATGGAGCCGTTTTCCGCATCCGAGCCTGTCGACCTCTCGGACATCGTCATGCGTTACGCGGCCAACTTCGATGTCGCCTCTGATGGCCAGAGGTTCCTGGTGACGGTGCCCGCTGGTAGTGGTGAGACTGGGGACACAGCGCCCGCCACCCCCCGCATCAACGTCGTCCTCAACTGGTTCGAGGAGTTGAAGCAGCGGGTGCCGACGGGAAGGTAGCGCGGCCGTCTCCAGGGTCGGTTGCCTGGAGCCGTTCTGCAACCGGAATCAGTGCAGACTCCAGAGAACTTCGATGGGCAGTGCGGTCAGTCGATCGCCAAAGGGCACTACATTGTCCCCGGCGTAGAAAGCGATCCCATGCACGAAGTCGGGACCCGCCCGGTCGCGCATGACTGCCAGCCACTTGAACCATTCTGCCGTCGCCGACGCTCCCGCCTTGACCTCGATTCCCAAGACCCGACCATCGGCGGCCTCCAGGACCAAGTCGATCTCGGCACCGTCGCGATCTTGCCAATGCCACAGGGATACCTCGATATCGGCCCACGCCAATTGGCGGAGCAGCTCGGTGGCTACAAAAGTCTCAACGAGCTGCCCTGTCGCGGGGTCGGTGGGCCTTACCAAGGCCTTCGGGGTCTTGCCCAGCAACCACGACGCGAGGCCAGGATCGGGGATCAGGATCTTCGCCCGGCGCTTCGCCCGGGCGGTGAGGTTGCGTGACCATGCGGGAATCCGCGACAACAGATAAGCGGTCTCCAGCCAGGCCCGGTGGTCATACACGGTTTGTTTGGCGACCGCCGCGTCAGCGACGATGCCTTCCATGACCAACTCGCCGGCGGTACGAGCCGCAAAGAGCCGCAGCAACCGGCGGAGCTCGTCGGCTTTGCGGAGCCCGAACTGCTCGGTGATGTCGCGGTCGATGATGGTCCGCACGTAGTCGGCGAACCACCGCCCCCGCATTCTCGGCGACAGCCGTAGGGCCTCCGGGTAACCGCCCCGACACAGACGCTCCAGGTATTCCTCTCGTGGTAGCCGCGAGGCTGCTCGATCGCGCAACCGCTCCGGCTCGTTGAACACGATGTCGATGAACCGTTCAGGAGATCCAGCGAGTTCCCCCTGAGTGAGTGGCCAGACCTCGAGGAACGCCGCACGACCCGCCAGCGACTCACTGATCGTCGGCGCCGTGAGGAAGTCCATCGAGCCCGTGAGCAGAAACTGTCCGGGAGTTTTGTCCCGATCGACGCATTCCTTGATCGCCCGAACGAGAGGATCGCCGGCGTGCTGGATCTCGTCGATCACCAAGGGGCGCTCGCCGGTGGCGACGAAGCCGATGGGGTCAGCCGTGGCTGCCTCGAGCAGGGCGGGATTGTCGAGACGCCGAAGTGTGCCCCTGCCCAGCTCGGCGAGGAGCTGCTCAGCCAGCGTCGTCTTGCCTGACTGCCGAGGTCCGGTGAGGATCGTGACGCGCCGCGCGCTGACTGTTTCCGCCAGCAGCCGTCGGATGCCACGTGGGTAGCTCATGGAACATATACTAGACGATTCGCGGCAATCCTAGTAGACGATTCGCGGAACCTCTGCTGGACGATTTACGGACGACGATGGTTGGGGAGGCGCCGGCCCCCAACTTCTTCCCGGTGGCGAATGGTTGCTGTTTGGCAGCGGGGTCGTCGGGAGTATTTGCAGCGGGAAGCCGTGTATCCACGGTACCCGCATCATGGTGACAAACATCCTTGGAATCTACTCGTTCACCTCTACGCACATTCTGTGCCGTTCAGGAGGCGCCCTCTCCCGTTGCTTCATGAGGGTGTTTACGGATAGATTTGCGCCAATCCTCTCTATCACCTACCCGGCGAACCTTGATCGGAGCATCACTCGGCCCCTACAAGATCCTCGAGCCGCTCGGCGCCGGCGGCATGGGCGAGGTGTACCTCGGAGAGGACACCCGGCTGGGTCGCAAGGTGGCGATCAAGGTGCTGCCGCCAGAGTTCGCCTCGGATCCTGAACGGCTGGCGCGCTTCGAGCAGGAGGCGCGGGCCGCGGCGGCCCTCAACCACCCCCATATCGCAGTGGTGCACGACATCGGCTTCGAGGAAGGTACCGGCGACGAAGCAGCTGCCGAGGTGGCCACCGATCACGACCTGGACCTGAGTGCTGACACTCCCACCGGCGGCGTGCACTACATGGTCCAGGAGTACCTCGATGGGCACACCCTGCGCACGCCGCTCGATAAGGGCGCGATGCCGCTTGCCAAGACCTTGCAGCTCGGCACCGAGATCGCCGAGGCGCTGGCGGCAGCGCACGGCGCCGGGATCGTTCACCGCGATCTGAAGCCCGACAACATCTTCGTCACCGAGGAGGGCCACGCTAAGGTTCTCGACTTCGGCCTCGCCAAGCTCACCGAGGTGCAGATCACCAGCTCACCGGGCGCCGGGGCGGCAGGAGCGTCGAAGTCGCCCACCATGCTCGGCACGGTTGCCGGCCAGGTGATGGGAACGGCCGGCTACATGGCGCCCGAGCAGGTCCACGGCGAACAAGTCGATCACCGTGCCGACCTATTCGCCTTCGGTTGCGTTCTCTACCAGATGGTGTCCGGCCGCCAGCCGTTTGCCGGTCGTAGCGTGCTGCAAACCCTCGACATGATCGTCAACGACGAGCCGCCGAGCCTCGGCGAGCTCAACGTCGAGCTGCCGGCGCAGCTACATTGGATTCTCAAGAAGTGCCTAGCCAAGGATCCGGCGCGCCGCTATGAGCAAGCCGACGACTTGGCCATCGATCTGCGATCGCTGAACATCGAGGTGGAATCGGGAACGGCTGTGCCGGCCGCCGCCGGCAACGGAGAGGCAGCAACCGCCGCAACCGGCGCCGGCCAATCCTCGGCATCGAGCGGACCGGCAACGTCCCGAGGGCTCTCCGCGGCGGTGACCGCGGCGATCGTCATGGTCGCCGTCGCCGCCACGGCACTGGTGATGCGCACCGTCATGCGACCCGTGCCACCGCCAACTGAGCGCTTCGCCATCGAGGTTCCGCCGGAGCTGGCTCTGCAGACCACGGGCGGCGGCCTGAATATCCTGCAGGCCCTGGACATTTCTGCGGATGGAAGACTGATCGTGTACGCCGCCGCCACCGCCGACGATCCGCGCCCTCAGTTGTACCTGCGGCGCACCTCGGACTATCGGGCCAGCCCCATCGCCGGAGCTCAGCCCGGCACCAGCCCGTTTTTCTCCCCGGATGGCGAATGGATCGCGTTTTTCGATGGGAACGGGATGCTCAAGGTGCCCACAACCGGCGGCGCTCCCCAACGAATCGGCGCGCTGGCCTTGCCCCTCGGAGCGACCTGGGCCCCCGACGACAACATCTACGTCGCGATCGCAGGGGCCGGCCTCTTCAAAGTTCCGGCGGCCGGGGGAGAAGCCGAGCAAATCACGCCCGACACCGCCCCCGGTGCCTCGCTCTACTTTCCCCAGTTGCTACCCGGCGGCGCGCATCTACTGGTGACGCTGTGGCGCGATGCCGCCACGTCGACGATCGGGGTGCTGGACCTGACAGACAATTCGCTCGTTGACCTGCAAGTCCTCGGAACCAACGCCCACTACGTGGATTCAGGTCACTTGGTGTACGCGATCGAAGGCTCGCTGTTCGCGGTGCCCTTCGATCTGCCGTCACGGACCATCTCGGGGAGCCCTACGCCGGTGCTGGCCGACGTCTCCACCGGCATCGCCGGCGTCACCCGGTTCTCGATAGCCGCTCAATCGGGCACGCTCGTGTACATGCCCGGCGCGTCCGGCAATTCGCTCAGACGCTTGATGTGGGTGGATCGTGAGGGCAACGGAGCACCCGTATCCGACGAAGCTCGCCCTTTTCTGACTCCTCGAGTATCACCTGACGGAACGCGAATCGCCGTCGCCGTAGACGAGGCGGCGGGCGGCGCCGGGCAAGGAGTGTGGATTCACGAACTGCGCACGGGAACGTTCACGCTTCTCACCACGGGATCCGCGGCAACCAGCCCCACCTGGTCTGCTGATGGCGAGTTCGTCAATTTTTTTGAGAGCACCGGTGAAACGGGCAGCGACATCTATCGTCGGCGGGCCGATTTCACCGGCGAGGCGACGCCGATCGTCACCAAGGCGGGAGGGCAGTGGCCGCACAGCGGCGCCGGTGATTTGCTGACGCTGGTCGAGCTCGCTCGAGGCACCGGCTGGGACATCTCGGTCGTGTCCGTGGACGGCCAGGGTACCGTCGAGCCGTTTCTGCAGACCACCGCCGTCGAGGGAGCGCACGCCGTCTCTCCCGACGGCAAGTGGATCGCCTACATATCCAACGAGTCCGGGCGCAACCAGCTCTACGTGCAGCCCTTCCCGGACGGCGGCCGCCGCTACACCATCTCGACCGAAAGCGGCTCCGACCCGGTGTGGTCGCACGACGGCACCGAGCTCTACTTTCGGAGCTCGGAGGAGCCCGACAAGATGATGGTGGTCGACGTTACGCCGGGCGACGAGTTCGGTTTCTCGGTTCCCCGCCTGCTGTTCGAGGCGCCCTATTACGACACCATCGGCCGGCAATACGACGTCGCCCCGGACGGCCGCTTCGTGACGCTGGAAACGGTGGGCGACGCCACCGAGGTCGCCGCGCGCCGCATCAACGTCGTCCTCAACTGGTTCGAGGAGCTCAAGCAGCGGGTGCCGACGGGACGGTAGGACATTGATCGGCGAATCTCTGGGTCCCTACAAGATCCTCGAACCGCTCGGCGCTGGCGGTATGGGCGAGGTGTACCTCGCCGAAGACAGCCGCCTCGGCCGCAAGGTGGCGATCAAGGTGCTGCCGGCCGAGTTCGCCTCCGATCCCGAGCGGCTGGCGCGTTTCGGGCAGGAGGCGCGGGCGGCCGCGGCGCTCAATCACCCGCATATCGCCGTGGTCCACGACATCGGCTTCGAGCCGGCGGCTGGAGGCGACAGCGATGGTACCGCCGGACAGACGGGCGCGGCGGGCACCGTCGGTACTCACTACATGGTGCAGGAGTACCTGCGGGGCCAGAGCCTAGGCGAGCGGCTCGACGAGGGGGCGCTGCCGCTGGAGAAGGCTCTCGCTCTTGCCATCGAGGTTGGCGAGGCGCTGATCGCCGCCCACAGGGCCGGGATCATTCACCGCGACCTCAAGCCGGGCAACATTTTCGTTACCGAGGAAGGCCACGCCAAGGTGCTCGACTTCGGGTTGGCGAAGCTGACGGAGATGGCGGCCCCAGCGGGCAGCCAGGCTTCGATGTCGCCGACGATGTTGGGCACGGTCGCGGGACAGGTGATGGGAACGGCTGGGTATATGGCACCTGAACAGGTGAACGGCGAAGAGGTAGACCATCGTGTCGATCTGTTTGCCTTCGGCTGTGTGTTGTACGGAATGGTCACGGGAAGGCAAGCATTCGCGGGACGCAATGTAATGCAAACCTTGGATCTCATACTCGCGGAGGACCCGCAGCCCATCGGTGAGATCAAGCCGGACCTGCCTCTCAAGTTGCAATGGATTCTCGAAAAAGCCCTGGCGAAGGAACCTGCGAAGCGTTACCAGGCGGCAGCTGATCTTGTTGTTGATCTACGAACACTCGGTGCCGACGTGGAGTCGGGCACGGCCATGCCGGTCAGTGGGGAGGCACCGACAACCTCTGTCGTCGTGGGGACGGCTCGCGGCATCCCCTGGAAGCTCACCTTCCCGATCGCCGTCGCCACCCTTGTCATCGGTGTCCTCGGAACCTGGCTCGCCATTCGCCCCACGCCTCCCGCCCCACAACCTCCAGTCCGACTCGATCTGATAGTCGAGGACGACATCGCGGATACCCTCGGGTCCAGTGTCGTGCTCTCTCCAGATGGCGAGCGCATCGCCTACGTCGTCGGTGCCTTCGGAGGAACATTGGAGAGGGAACTGATGATTCGCTCCCTCGACCAGCAGGACTCCACTGGCCTGGTTGCCAGGGCAACCAACGACTTCGCTCCCTACCACCCGTTCTTCTCTACTGATGGTCAGTGGGTGGGATTCGTAACCCCCACCGAGCTGAGGAAGGTTCCGGTCACCGGCGGCACGCCACTACCCATCGCCGAGGTGGACCGGAGTCGCGGAGCGGATTGGGGACCCGACGAGACCATCGTCTTTACTCCGAACCGAACGAGCGGCTTGTTCTTGGTGTCGGCAAACGGCGGTGAGCCGGAGCCGCTGACGGAGCTGGCGGAAGGCGAGAGGACCCACCGCTGGCCGCAGTTTCTGCCGGGTGGCAAGGCGGTGTTGTTCACCTCCCACGTGGCTGGTAGAAACTTCGATGCCGCCACCATCGAGGTCGTGGATCTGGGCACCAGGGAGCGCAAGGTGGTGTACCGGGGCGGAAACTATGGACGGTATGTCCCGACGGGACACCTGGTGTACGCGAATGCCGGGACGCTGTTCGCCATACCCTTCGATCTGGATGCCCTGGAAGCGACCGGCTCGGCCACCCCCGTCGTCGAGGACGTCGTGACCAACGCAGAGGGAGGAGCGCAGTTCAGCTTCTCCGAGGCGGGGATGCTGGCCTACGTGCGAGGCACGGGGGCGGATGGCGATCCTGAGTTCACGCTCAGCTGGGTGGATCGTGAGGGCAACACCGAGCCGTTGCCATTCGAGTCCCGAGGTTACGCGGGCCCCCGCCTTTCTCCCGAAGAGAACCGCATCGCGGTAGAGATTCGAGAGAGAGGCGAGCGACACATCTGGATTCTGGATATTGCGACCGGCACCTCGCAGCGGCTGACCTTCGAGGGGAACAACTCTTCGCCTGTCTGGTCACCCGACGGGGAGTGGGTCTACTTCCGATCGGATCGGGGCGGCGATTTTGACATTTTCAGGAAGCCTGTCGACCTCAGCGCCGAGGCCGAGCGTCTCTACGAGGCGGAGTCTGCGCAGTACCCCGCCTCCATCTCGGCAGACGGCACCGTCTTGATGTTCTTTGAGGTCGCCGGTGCCCCGGACATCGGGATGATCTCGCTCGATGGCGATTCCGAGCCCCGCATGCTGGTGGCGACGGCGGCGGCCACGGCCCAACCCTCGATCTCCCCCGACGGGCGGTGGTTCGCATTCCAGTCCGACGAGACGGGGAGCGGCCAGATCCACGTGCAGGATATCGAGACACAAAGCCGCCGAATAATCTCCACGGGTGGCGGCGACAACACCAACGCCGTCTGGTCAAGGGACGGCACAGAGATCTTTTATCGTTCGGGACCTGGGCAGCTGTCGGTTGTCGAGGTAACGAGAGAACCGGAGCTTTCCTTCTCGGCTCCACGGCTGCTCTTCGAGGTCGCAGGACTTCAAAGGGCCTTCGACGTGACCGCCGACCGCCAGAGGTTCCTGGGGACGACTCGGGCGGCAAGCGCAGAGACGACCGGAGAGCCCACCACTCCCCGCATCAGCGTCGTCCTCAACTGGTTCGAGGAGTTGAAGCAGCGGGTGCCGGGGGGACGGTAGAACCTTGCGGAAGGCCTGGTACGAAATCTTCCAACCTTCTCGGACTTTCTGGATATCGCAGCCCTGAGCGATGGAGAGATCGTCAACTTTTCGAACATCGCCCGCGAGTGCGGGGTATCGAGTCACACGACGAAGAATCATTTCGGAATCCTGGAGGACACCTTGCTCGGGCGATGGCTTCCCGCGTACCGGAAACGACCCAAGCGCCGCGTGATTGCGGCGCCGAAGTTCTACTTCGTCGACGTCGGTGTGGTGAACAGACTGGCCCGAAGAGGGGAGGTGTTGCCCGGATCCGAGTTGTACGGCAAGGCCTTCGAGAACTGGGTCTTTCACGAACTCTCCACCTATGTGAGCTATCGGGAGTTCGACGGCGCCCTGTCCTACTGGCGACTCGCGAGCGGCATCGAGGTCGACTTCGTGCTCGGCGACATGCAGCTGGCGATCGAAGCGAAGTCCGGCGCGAGGATCACACGGGATCATCTCAAGGGGTTGCGCAGCCTTGTGGATGACCACCCTGGCATCGAACGGCGCATCGTCGTTTGTCGTGCGCCAAGAGCGCGTACGACGGAGGACGGCATCGAGATCCTCCCCGCTGTGGACTTTGTCCGGCGACTCTGGAACGGGGACCTCGTTTAGCCCGCATTTCTCAACGGTTTTCGTCGCGAGGGTGTGGGAAAGGGCGCGGGCGCAAGGCGCGCGCCGGGAGGGCTCCGCAG
>JBHHYG010000095.1:0-10985 GCA_046757445.1 Acidobacteriota bacterium | reverse complement strand
GTCCCGGGCGAGGCGTACATGCGGGACGCTCAGGCTGCGATCGAGCCCGAGGAAGCCCGGGAAATCATCTGGCGTGGTCGTCAGGAGATCGATGCCGCCCCCGGCGAGCCCGGGGCCGGCCGCAACGACGGGCGAGTCGGCCGCGGCCCCGACCATCGATCTACGGGCCATGGAGCTGGAGGTTCCCCTCTTCCAACTCCTGCGCCAGCTGGTCCCCGCCAACAGCCATCTTTCGATCGCCTACGAAACCGAGCTGCACCGTGATACGCAGGTCGGGTTGATGAGCGGCGTACCACCGGTGGCGACGCCCCTGGGCTGGGCGGCCTGGAGCGCCGGTTTCAACGGCGGTTTCAAGGACTGGCACATTTCCGAAGGAGGTCACGAGGGCCCCAAGAAGCTGCAGGCCAACGTCCCTTTGGACTGCCGCCACGCCAGCCAGGCGGCGGCCGAGGCGCTCGAGGCCTGCCGCCATTATCAGGCACGACAGCCCAAAGAAAGCCCGGAAGACCCGCAGGGAATGCCGGGCTTGTGGGCAGCCACGAATCGCCGCCTGGCGCAGGTGATCGAGGCACTCTCGGGAGATTCGAGCACTCATTGACCCTCGCACGGTGCCTATCTACTATCGTTCGCATGGCCTACATCCGCATCGTCGACGAAGAAGAGGCTGAGGGCCGTCTGCGGCGTGAATACGAAACCGCGCGGCGGCGCGCGGGCAAGGTCTTCAACATTCTCAAGATCCAGAGCCTCGACCCCGGGACCCTCCATCAGACTATCGCGCTGTACACCAGCGTCATGCACGGCGAGTCGCCATTGAGCAGGGCCGAGCGTGAGTTACTGGCGGTCGTGGTTTCTCAAGTCAACCACTGCCACTACTGAGTGCGCGCCCACGCCGACGACCTCCGGGCCGAGGTTGACGAACCGCAGCTCGTGGAGGCCATCGCTCGCGATTTCAAGTCGGCGCCACTGGAAAAGATCTCGGCCCGCGCCGCCATCTTGTGCGCGCACGCGGAAAAGCTGACCCTCACACCGCGCCAGATCGGCGCCGAGGACATCGAGCGGCTACGGGCAGGCGGCTGCAGCGACGAGGCCATCCATAGTGCTACCCAGGTCACAGCACTGTTCAACTACTTCAACCGCATCGCTGACGGCCTGGGCATCGAACCGGAGCCGGAGTGGGACTGAAACGACCGTTCGGAAGCGAACCCGGAGCGTCGACACCTCACCGAATCGTGTAGCCGACCTCGGCGATCACCCGCCGACCGATGACGTCACCGAACACATGCTGCTGGAAGTTCACATCGGTGAGATTGGTGGCCCTCAGCGAAGCCTCGGTCGTGTCGTTGAAAAGCCTGTAGCCGATCGAAGCGTTGAGGGTGGTGAAGGAGCCGGTAGGGCCGTCGAAGAGCGGCGGTAACACATCGGTCCAAAAAGCATCATCGACGAAATTGATCGAGGTGCTGTAGAGCCAATTCTGGTAGAAGCCGCTGAGACCGACGTTGAACCGATTGGCGGGCGGGATGTTGAGCTCGCTGAGGTCGATGCCCGTGGGGTCGGGAGTATCCTGCCATGAGTAGTTGAAGTAGACCTGATTGCGGGGGTAGGGACGCAGCTGCAGCCCGACCTCGACACCCTGGTTGTCGACATCCCCGATGTTGCGGTAGGTGGAGAGCTTCGGCAGCGGAATCACGGCCAGCAGAGCGGGCGGCAACGGCCAGCCGGCGGGCACATCGAGGGGATTGTAAAAATCCCTGGCGAAGAAATCGATGTTGTCTTCAGTGCTCGTCCGATAGTAGGCGAAATCCACCGACGCCAGGTTGTCGGCGAAGACTCCACGAAACCCGACCTCGATCTGATCGAGCTGCTCCTCGTTCAGATCACGGTTGCCGACCGCGAAAGTGGGGAAGAAGAAATCCCCGAGCGGCGGGATGCCGACGAGGTTGCCCAGAGGGATCGACTGGAAGATCGCCGTATCGAGGGTGTTGTTGACCACCGAAGGGGCCCGGAAAGCACGGTTGAAGGAGACCCTGAAGACATAGTCCTTGTCGGGGATCGGCCGCACCAGCGCCGAGACCCGCGGCGAGAAGACCGCTCCGTCGACGCTGCTGAACCCGTCCACGCGGCCGCCGAGGTTGATGGTCAGGTGGTCATCGGGGGTGAAGGAGTCCTCGATGAAGGCGCCTCCCTCTTGGCGATCGTCGCCTTCCGGTGCAATGGTCAGATCGAAGGTCTGGAAGCGAGCGTTGCCGCCGTAGGTAACGAGGTGTTTGCCCTCGTCGAAGGCCATGGTGTTTTTGGCCGAGAAGTCGAAGGTGTTGCTGTCGAAGTCGAATTGCAAGCCGTTGAGGAGGTTGTTCGAGTCGGCCCTGAGGAAGTTGGCGTAGGCCCGCACATTGATGAGCCTGCGGTTGTAATCGCCGCGCAGGTAGGCGGATCTTGAGCCGTTGTCGATGCTGAACGGCCCGATACCGGAATTGATGATGCCCGAGGTACCGGCGATCCCTCCGGAGAACGACAGGCTGGTGTTCGCGTCGAGCTGGCGGTCGAGCCGGGCGTCGAATTTCGGCTGATCGGTTCCCTCGTTCGGGAAAATGTTGCCGGGGCTGCCATTGGGTAGTGTCTCGGGGCGAGGCCAGGCGTTCTGGGTGTAAAAGGAGGTCGATAGCTTGTACGACCATGGACCGCGAAGACCGGAGTGCAAAACCGACCCGAGACCTGTGCTCCGCTCGCCGCCGCCGAGGCGGATCGAAGTGCCGTTGCCCAGCTGGCGGGGAGACTTGGTGAGAATATTGACCACACCGGTCATGGCGTTCGCCCCCCATACCGCCGATCCAGGGCCACGGACAACCTCGATCTGATCGATCTCTGTGAAGTTCACCGGCACCAGGTCCCAAAGCACGAAGCCGAAGAAATCCTGGTACACGGTTCGCCCATCCACCATCACCAGTTGCGAGGTGGCCAGGGTGTTGGTGGCAGCGCGCGAGGTGAGATTGATGTCGCGGGCGCTCAGCTGGCTGACGTTCAGCCCCGGCACAGCCCTCAGAAGATCAGCATAGTTCCGGGCCGGGCTGGTCTCGATGAATGCAGAATTGATGACGCTGATCGCCGTAGGCGCATCGAGCAACAGCTGCTCGGTGCGGGAGGCGGTGACCACTACCGTTTCTTCGTAGGATGGAGGCTCCTTTTCTTGCTGCTTCTGTTCCTTGGCTTGGCCCTGCTGCTGTGATTGGCCTTGCTGCTGGACCACCGCGCCTTTGCTTGCTTCGGCACCATCTCCAGCGCAATGGGCCAGGGCCGGCGAAACCATAGAGGTCGCAACCATGGCGACGGTCGAGGCGACGATAAGATAGAGGGAGAGTTTAGGCACGCTGTCCTCGTCGTTCAGAATGGAGCCCAACGCTGGCCGTGTCGGCCATCGCCGAGCTGAAGCCGTGGAATGCCGACGCCTGGGCATCGGACTAGGCGGGGCCCAGCTTGTGATTTTTCAACCCTGGCCGGATATCGGGAACGTCCCTGTGAGGAAACCATCTTTTCCAGCGCTGGAATCAGCACCGTGCGAAGGAGCTCCAGATAGTTCCGCGCATCTTCTGGGGTGACCTCCGCCTGCTGAAAGATACCGTTGACACCACGAAAGTGCCTGTCTCGAACCTCACGACCAGACTTGACGATCATCGGTACGCCCAAGCCATTCCAGCCGAAGTCCGACACCCTCAAGGTGACGATGTTGTTTTTGACAAAGGTGTCATAGGCACCTTCTAGGTCTCCGCTCTCGTATTGCTGGTAGAAGGTGTCAATTGCCTTGCCTCGAATGGACCCCTTCTCGAGGTAGAGGAAGAAGTCGGCAGCGCCGTCTGCGGCCAGCACGACGCTGCGGCTACCCGGCGCCGGCACGACGATACGTTTGGAGGGCATAGCAGCGAACAATTCCTTGACCCTGGCCAGCAGCACCTGGGCATCCTGAGCGGCGGTTGCCGGGGCGGGTGGCGAAAAGACCGCAAGCAGGAGAATGCAGCCGAGTGCTAGCCGGTGATTCACATCTTTGGAGCCATGCAAAGGGATCTCCACTGTGCTGGAATCAGCCAGCCTTACAAGCTAGTGTTCCAAATCATGATCTCGGCGGTCCACACTCGTTGCAGAATGCTAAGGCCACCAAGGCATGTCCGTCAACTTAACAAGTATGCAGGCACTGCGCAGCAAGGGATGATACCTGCGAACGCGTGGAGCAGGAGAGCTCATGAGCAGCACCGGCAAGATCTCTGAATACATCGATCAACAACGAGAACGCTGGCTCGAGGAAGTCAACGAGTTTCTTCGCATTCCCAGCATCTCCACCGATCCCGAGCGACGCGAAGCAATGCAAGCGGCTGCCGATTGGCTGGTTGGGCGTCTGCGAGCGGCCGGCTGTCATGAGGTGGACCTGTGGCCCACCGATGGCTACCCGGTCGTCCACGGGGCCTGGACGAAGGCCGAGGAGGGGGCTCCCACCGTGCTGGTATACGGTCATTACGACGTCCAGCCGGAGGACCCCATCGAGGGCTGGGAGAGCCCCCCTTTCGAGCCGGTCGTCCGCAACGGACGCCTGTACGCGCGGGGTTCCGCCGACGACAAGGGGCAGCTCTACACGCACGTCAAGGCACTTGAGACCTGGCTCTCCGTGGCCGGCAGCTGCCCCGTCAACCTGATCTTCCTGATCGAAGGCGAGGAAGAGATGGGCAGCCCCAACATCGAGAAGGTGGTGCGGGAGCGCACCGGCGAGCTTGCATGCGATGCCGTGATGATCTCCGACACCACCATGTTCGCTCCGGGTTTGCCATCCCTCTGCTACGGACTGCGAGGCCTTGCCTACATACAAGTCAATGTCCGGGGCCCGCGCGGGGATCTTCATTCCGGCTCGTTCGGGGGCGCCGTGACAAACCCTGCGGAGGCGCTGGCCCGCATGATCGCAGCCTGCCGAAACGCGGAGACCGGCGAAGTGACGTTGCCACACTTCTACGACGACGTACGTGCCCTGACTGATGAGGAACGCGCCGAGTGGGAACGACTGCCGTTCGATGCCGAGGCGTATAGGGATAGCCTGGGAGTGCCGGCCCTGGCAGGAGAGAAAAGCTATGGGGTGCTGGAAAGTCTCTGGGGTCGGCCAACTTTCGAAGTCAACGGCCTGCTGTCAGGCTTCACCGGCACCGGCAGCAAGACGGTGATCCCTGCCGAGGCGATGGCGAAGATCAGCATGCGGCTGGTTCCAGACCAGGATCCGGCGGCCGTCGTTGAGGCCCTCGAAGCGCATCTCTCTCGTGAGGCACCGCCAGGCATCACCTTCAGCGTCGAGCGTATGCAAGGTGGACGTCCGTGGCTGACGCCGCGCGACCATCCAGTTTTGCAGGCGGCGGGCCGCGCCCTGAAGCGGGGCTTCGGTGCCGATGCGGTGTTCATCCGCGAGGGCGGCTCCATTCCGCTCGTTTCGCTGCTCGACGAGATCCTAGGCGTGCCCTCGGTGTTGATGGGCTTCGGCCTGCCCGATGAAAATGCTCACGCACCCAACGAGAATCTCGACCTCGGCAACTTCTATGCTGGCATCGCCAGCGTCGCCTATTTCCATGAGGAGTTGAGCAAGCAATGAAGCGTAAGGATTTCCTCCGAAAGATGCGCGGCCGCCGGCGCGGTGACGAAATCGAAGAACGCCACCCCGAGCGACGGCGTGCCGTCGATTGGCGTACGCTGCGGGTCGATCTGCCATCATCCGGAACCCAATCCGGCGAGCCCCAGGCGATGACCGTGGGCAAGCTGTACCTTTCCCCGGGGGGCGTGCGCCTCGAGGCGACGCAAGCCTGTTGGGTTCGGGGCTACCGTCTCTGGGATGCCGGAGAGACCCTGCGCGCCGAGTTCCAATACCGCCCGGTCGAGACCGGCAGCGATCCTCCGCCGGGCTCGACGGCGCTAGCCGCCGGACAGAACTGGCAACCCGAAGGCTAGCCCGGACGCCGGTAGAGATGCAGCAGGAATCTGCGCACCCATTCCCCCCCGGCCGCCTCATCGACAAATACCAGCGCCGCCATGACCTCTCGCTGCAGATGTGGCAGGAACACCGCGTCCAAGCTCGCATGGGTGAAGAGCTGGTTGTGGATCCCGGTGTGTGGGTCCTGCACCACCTGCGGGCGACCCCTCCTCGAGGCAGACAACCAGCTGCCGTAGTAGCCGTCTTCCAACGCAAAAGTAACTACCAGAGCCAACCCACCGGGTCGTAGCACTCGACCCACCTCCGAGCCGTAACGAAGACGCTCTTCCGGCTCCACCAGGTTGTCGACGGCGGTGACGTCCAGCACCGTACCGATGCTGCCGTCAGCGAGGGGTAGAGGCTCGCTCAGGTCGTGTTGCCGGAGGGAGAGGCGCGAGCTATGGCCCTCTGCAACGACGACCTCCTGCAGCCGCTCCAGGGCCACGTCGGAGAGATCCAGGCCGATGACTTCATGACCGGCCCGCGCCAGCGGCAGCGCGTTGCGGCCGATCCCACATCCGCAGTCCAATATCGGCTCAGGTAGAGGTTCCTGCCGCGACCGCAGGTAGGCGAGAAGGAAATCGACGCTGCGGTCGAGATCGGCCCGGTAAGAAGTGGTGTAGGCGCGGACCTCGGAGTACTCGCGGTCCCATGCCTTCCGCCTATCGCAATCAGCGACCAAAGACCGGCCTGCTTATAAGAAGACTCCTAGCCGTTGATGAAGAACCCGTCGGGGTCGGTGTCGGGGGCCCGGCTGCCGGGAGGGCGATTGTAGAGCGCAATCGCCGCCTGCATGTCTTCGGCAGTGAGGGTCGAGCGGCCGTCGGGGTTCATCACCGAAGGCATGGAGGTAGCCACCTCGGTGGCGCCGAGGGCGTGGGCAAAGACATGGGTCAGCACACCGATGGAAGCGCCCACGTCGGTGAAAGCATGCGCGATGGCGATGCTGTTGGGGTCCGACAAGGAGCCCGTGTGACCGGCGCCACGGCTGCCGTCGGCGGTCTGGAAGATACCGATGGCACCGGCGGGAATCTGCTTGCGCTCCGATGGCGGCGGCGTATCCACCACCTGGATTGACGGCGCGAACCCGAAAACACTCCCGGTCAGGCCGGAGAAGATGCTGTTGACAGCGTCGCTGATCTTGCTCACCCGCACGTCCGACACCACGGTCTTGCGGTCACCATCGAGACGACGATAAATCAGCACATTCGGCCGCTGCAACCAGCGGTTGGTGGCCCCGGGAGTCCGCGGCACCAGATCCGCCACCGGTCCCTGGCCGCGCGCGAACTGATCGAGAAACTTGAGGGTCAGGTTCTGGTCGGTCTCGATCAGAGTGACGACGATGGTAACATTTCCCACCAACCGCAGGCGCGTTTGCCGGGTCAGGAAGCCCTTGGCGCTGATCTTGACAACGAAGTCGCCGACGTTGTCAAAGTGGACGGAAAAACTACCGGAGAAATCGGTGGTCACGGTGCCGACTCCGACGATCTCGACCGTGGCCTTGTTCACCTGCACCCCAGTCAGCAGGCCGAGCACGCTGCCGTTGACGGTGGCTCCGGCCATGAGGCTGGTGGGCGTGGTGGACCCCGTGGCCGCCTCCTGCTCCGGCGCATCGCTACACCCCACCAAGCCGGCGCCAACGCTGCCGATACCGGCTACGCCCGCCCAGCGCAGCAGCTCACGCCGTGACAGCCGAGAGATCCAAGGATACTGCGGCGCGGGTTGGCAGAGCTTCGCCGTGTCTTCTCTCGCGCTCATGGGTTCGGTGCTGCCTGGCGAACGCTGCGTGCTTGTTTGGGCACACTGACCTCGCCATTTCGGAAGCGGCCATAGCCGATGTTGTGAGGAGGCTTCAAGGCCTCGATCCGCTCGCTCGCCAGGGCTTCGGCGGTGGCGGCATCAGCGGTACTCTGGTAGCGAAAATAGGAGGCCGCAGGAAGCGCCTCTTGCTCGAAAACCCGCCAGAGACTCTCGCGCAGGCCGCTGTCGCCGGCGTGGCCGACGTAGATCACCTTCTGCCCCGGGCTGACCATCATGAAGACACCCGGCCCTTCAGGAACTTTTTCGATCCGGTCCGCAGTCAGCTCGATGAGCCCCGAGTCGGCAGCGGGCACTCCCTGGTGCTCCACCATAGCGTTCCTCCCTCATCGTTCTCTGGGGAGCGGCGGCAGGAGAAACCCACCCCTGCTGCCGGACAAGGGCGTCCATCCTTATGTATATGAAGTGCCCGCTTTCGGCAAGCACCGTCGCCCAGGTCGGGGTCAGGGAGGCTGGCACCGGCCGCGGCCGACGATAAGCGGGCCGCCGAGCGATTGTGCGTTTCGATGACGTCTTCTCTTGGTAAGATGTACCGGTGTCGACGGCAATGTATGGATGGAGAGTCATGATCGCCAGGACGACAAGGCGATGGACGTGGATGGGGCTGCTGGCCGTATTCCTGGCCGCCGGCTGGCTGTTCGCCCGCGAGGCCGATCCGCTCAACCGGGTGGCCGACGGCGACTTCGAGGCAGGCTTCGTCAGCCTCAGCCTGCCGGCTGTGGACCACTTTCCCCTGGTGATCAACGGCTGGGCGACGCGGGGAACACCCGTCCCCGAAATCATCAACGACAGCAACCAGGCATTCGAAGGCAGTCACGCACTGCGCCTGCGCAGCCACCCTCGAGAGCCGGTGCACCTTCTTCAAGATTTGCCCCTGAGCACGACTTCATACCGGCTCGAGCTGGCCTTCTACCCGGAAGCGGGCCGGCAGGCGGTGAAGTTGCTCTCGGGCTGGGATCGGGAGGTCCCCGGAAGTGAGCAGTTCGCCATCGGCATCTTCCTGTCTGCCGACGGCTGGCAGGTGATCACACCGGCCGGCCGCTGGAGCCTCGACCAGCCCATCTCCACCGATCGCTGGCACTCACTCGAGGTCGTCTCCGATGCGAGAACCGACGTGCAGACGGTTGCCCTCGATGGACACCTTGCAGTGTCGCTCCCCGGTCTTCCTGTAGCACCACCGACGACGCTGCTGATCGGCGACTCCGGCCGCGGCGGGGAAAGCAGCTACCGATACGATTCGCTGCGGCTGGTACAGCTAGCCGAGGAGGAGCTATTCGAGGTAAGGCTCGAGGCCTCGTCCGTGCTCTCCGACGATCCCCTCCGCTGGATGACGACCAGGCTGGAGGCGGCGGCGGCGGCTCTTGATCGTGGCGCACCGACGCTCGCCTTGCCGGAGTTGCGGGCTGCTCGCCGGCTGCTCAAAGGTGAGGGCAACGCTGCGGCCACCAGAAGCACGGGTGCAGCTCAACGGGGCTCGTCAGCGGGCGAGTTAGCCCGCCATCTCGACAGCCTCATCGAGCTGTTTCAGCGGAGCCGGTGATCAGTGCAAGACGGATGATTCGATGGTGGCCTCGTTGCCGGGCCTCTGGCTGGTTGATTCGATAGCCGCTAGCACCTTGGCGGCGATGTCACGGAAGACGGTTGCCACCTCGCTGTCGGGATAGCGAGTGACAACCGGCGTTCCGGCGTCGCCACACTCCGCCACCCGTGGGTCGATGGGTACGCCGCCGAGTAACGGTACGCCGAGCTCCTCGGCAGTTCGCTTGCCGCCGCCCTGCTTGAAGATATGCGCCTGGTGCCCGCATTCCGGGCAGCGGTAGCTCGACATGTTCTCGATGATGCCCAGTACCGGCACTTCCACCTCGCGGAACATGTGCAGACCCTTACGGGCGTCGATGAGGGCGACATCCTGCGGCGTGGTGACGATGACGGCGCCGCCCAGCGGTGCCGACTGTGTCAGGGTGAGCTGGGCGTCGCCGGTCCCCGGCGGTAGATCGATCACCAAGATGTCACTGCCGCGCCAGTCGACGTCCCTGAGGAACTGTCGCACCGCCTTCATCACCAGTGGACCTCTCCAGATCGCCGGCGAGTCCTCCGGCTGCAGGAAGCCGAGAGACATCAACCGCAGGCCGAACTTCTCGATGGGCATGATCTTTCTCTGGCCATCCACCTCGACGATCTCGGGCTCCTCGTGCGTGCCCAGCATGGTGGGAACCGAGGGCCCGTAGATGTCCGCGTCCATGAGACCGACCTGCTGGCCGATCTGGCTCAGCGCAGCCGCCAGGTTCACCGCAACCGTCGACTTGCCGACTCCCCCCTTGCCGGAGGCCACCGCCACGAGGTGACGAACTCCGGCGATGGGATCTCTCTGGGTCAGAGGAGGGGGCCTGCTCATGGCAGCGGCCGGTGCCGCCCCCGCGGCCGGTCGTGGCGCCCTCGGACCACCGCTGACCGCCATCTGGCCAGCCTGGGGCGGGGCCGGGGAAGGCCGATACCGCGCTCCCTGCGCCAGCGGCGCAGCGACCTCCAGCTTGACTTCCTGCACACCGGCGACGCTGGAGGCAACCGCATGGGCCTCCCTCGCGATCTTCTCGACGGCCTCTTGGCTGCCCGAAGGAATATCGAGGTGGATGCGCACCACGCCCCCATCCACCTCGATGGATTCGACGAAGCCGAACGCGACGATGTCACGGGCCAGGCCCGGAAAGGTCACTTGTTGCAGGGCTTCCCGGATCTGCTCAGGAGAAGGTGCCACCAAATCATTCCTCGACTGGCATTTGCTAGCCCAGGGCCGAACGCTGCTTGTTAGGCTCTTGCTCGATGTTGGTTCACGGTCGGCGGTTCGGGTGTCCAATACCTGAAATGACTTTCCACATTTAGATTATAGCTGCGAGACCTGTCTTTGTCATCTCCGGCCGGTGCGGCTTGCCGCTACCCGTTAGCCCGCATCTTTCATCGGGCTACGTCGCGAGGGCGTGGTCAGGCCCGCAGCAGCGTCGGAAAGTCCTTCTGTTGCACCAATCGGCCGGTACAGTGGGCTGGCCTCGCCGCGGCCAACGGGCGACACCTCTCTATCCGACAACCTGCCCTCTCGCAAGCGCCAGTAAGCGGCCTATTGAAACGCTAGCCCGCATTTCTCAACGGGTTGAGTCGCGAGGGCGCGGGAAGGGGCGCGGGC
>JBHHYG010000094.1:0-11029 GCA_046757445.1 Acidobacteriota bacterium | reverse complement strand
ATGGTCCGCGCGGTCGTGGTCGGTGCAGGGCTTTGCCAGTAGCGATCCCAGAACATCGGATCATTCTTCGGCACCGGACGGGCTCCTCGGGTTTCCCTCCAGCAGGAACTTGTAGTCAGCCGGATTGCCGATCACCGCCCACTCGCGAAATCGACGAAGCAAGAACTTCAGACGCTCCACCGGTCCAGCCGGGGTGCCGAAATCTGCCTCGAAGACACGCCGACAACAGAAACCGGCGCGCAGGAATTCGTTGCGCCAGTAGGGCAGCGGACGTACGTTGACGTGCGAGGGGTCGCGCTGGGCGTTGGCATGGCGAGGGTGACAGATCTTCAGGTAGGCAACGCCTCCGGCGCTGAGGATGCGGCGAATCTCCGCCAGCACAGGGGCCGGGTCATGCAGATGTTCGAACAGGTCGAGACCGGTAACCAGGTCAAAGGAGCCGGAACGGAGGGGGATTCCGGCCGCCACGTCACCGACGAGCAATCTGCCGCGCGTCGACGTGCCTCCTGCAGATACGGCGTAGGTGCTGACGTCCATGCCGAAGGTCTTCTCGATCCCTGTCTTCTGAAAGGCCTCGACGAGATACCCTTTGGCGCACCCGAGATCCACCACGGTTCCAGGGTGGTACAGCCGGGTGAGAAAGACGGCGGTCGGCTCGATGAGCGGGTAGATGGTCTCGTGCGTGTGCGCCGGGCTGTCCCGTTTCCCCCCTTCGAAGTAGTCGCGATCGTAGAATTCGCGGGCCGAGGAAGGCGACGGCGAGGATAGATCGGGCGCGCCGGCCATCATCGCGGCGTCGACGTGATGCCGGCGTCTGAGGAGATCTTCTCGCCGGCCAACTCATGAAGGAGTGTGGAAAGCTGGCAGGCACTCCGCTGCCAGTGGAACCGTTGTGCCTGGGCCAGGCTGGCCTCGGCCATCTGCCGGCGCTGCTCGGGATCGGTGAGAAGTCGCTGTATCCGGGCAGCGAGTCCTGCCTCGTCTCGGGGATCGATGTAGATTGCCGCCGCACCCGCCACTTCCCTGAGCGCGCCGCGGTCAGAGGTGATCACCGGCGCCCCGCAAGCCATTGCTTCGAGCACCGGCAGGCCGAACCCCTCGTAGAAAGAGGGGAAGACGAAAACCTCGGCGCCACTGTAGAGTGCCGCTAGGTTCTCCTCGGGCACCCTCCCCGTGAGCACGACGGTATCCTTGACCCGTAGGCTTTCCAGCACTGCGAGCGTCTCCTTACCCCATCGCCGGTCGCCGACCACAGCGAGCTGGGCGTCGACGCCGTATTCTAGCCGCGCTTGCTGGTAGGCGCGGAGCAGGGTGGCAACATTTTTGTGGGGCCCGAGGCTGCCGACATAGAGAATATATCTTCCATGGATACCGTAGCGGGACGCTACCTCGGCGGAGCGAGCCGCAGATACCGGCCGGAAACCGTGGCGGCAGCCGGCATGGATCACCCGGATCCGCCCCGCATCGGCGCCCATGCACTCCACCAGATCCCGCTTGGTCGAATGGGATATCGCGACCAGGGCCGAGGAGCGCTCGATGGCCCTTGCCATGGTCGTTGCGAAGGCGCCATGTCGGGGGAAGTGCTCCGGCAGCCGCAGCGGAATGAGGTCATAGACGATGGTCACCAGATGACCACGTGGCAAGACGGGGGCGATCAAGTTGGTGGCGATGAATAGGTCGAGGCTGTTCCAAAAATCGCGCTCGAGCGGCAACGTCAGGCCGAGACGGTTCCACCACCAGAGCGCGATCCGATCCGGCACGCGAAGACGGGTGACCGGGGCAAGCTGATCCAGTGAGCTTGCCCGGTCGCGGCACCGCAAGCCCCGCAGCAGGAGGTGGTAGGAAGCCTCCCGATCGATGTCGATGAGGGCGCGAATGAGGGGGGTGACATAACCGCTGATGCCTCCTTCACCGAGCAGCGGGCCGGCATCGATACCGATCTTCATCTCGGCGCCATCGATCAAGCGTTTTTGAGCCCGGACGGCCGCAGCCAATGCACCACCGTGGTGGCGTCCGAGAGAGTGACGCTTCGGAAAACCGCAAGGATGGCCGTGTAGACGAGGAGGGAGGCCAGGGTGGCCAGCACGGCACTGTTTCCGCGCAGCACGAACAATACCCCTCCTCCCGCCACGGTGGCCGACACCCCTACCAATACCGGCCTCAGCGACGGCACGATCGCCAACGACCGAGCCATCAGCGTCACGCCTATAAGGAGTAGGATGAGCTCAGAGGCCAGCGTAGCGCCGGCGGCGCCCCTGGCGCCCCAACGGGGGATGGCCCACAGGTTGCCGGCCAGGTTGATGAGCAGGCCGGTCAGCACAGCGAGAAGCCACATGCGCTCCTTGCCGCGTGCCTGGAGCGCGATGCTGACCGGTGCGTAGAGCCAGTTGATGGCGGCGGACCAAGCGAGGATGGCGAGAACGGGGGCGGCAGGCGCATACTCGGGGCCGTAAAGAATGATGACCAGTAGGGCCGCGAGCCCGCTGAGCGTCAATGCCAGGGCCGGGGCCATAGCTCCGAGCCCGCGCATGGCCTTGCGGAAGGCGTCGGGCGTTCCCACCTGCGGCGGCCGCGTCATCACCGGCAAGAGGGCTCCGGCAACGGTGGCGCCGAAGTAAACGGCCATGGTGGTGGGCTTGTAGGCGATGTTGTACAGACCGACCGCCACCGGCGTCGCGATCTGGCCGAGCAGCACGATGTCGACTCTCGTGTAGGCGCTCTGGAGTGCCGCGGTCACCCCGAACGGAGCGGATTGCCGCAACAACGAGGCCAGGGGGACGCTCTTTCCTTCTTCCGGCGGCAAGAACGGCGCACAGATCCATCGAGAAATCCCCACCGCGAAGACGGTGGCCAGTAGGTGGGCTGTCAAAAACGAGGCGACCCCCCCGCGCATGGCGGCGACGACCAGCAAGGAGGTCGTGCCGGCCGTGGCGGTGGCCAGCTCCGCCAGCGCCACGCGGTCGTAGCGGGCGTGACCCCCCAGCACCGCCAGGTAGGGCCAGCTCAGGGTGCCGACGAGCAGTTGTGCCGCTGCCAGAATCACGTAGGTGAGGCGGACCGGCTGCGCGGGCAACAGCCAGGCGAAGACGGGGATCAGGATCATCAAGGTTGCCGACACCAGCGCTTGTGCGCGTACCGCCGCTCGGATCAGGCTCTTTCCGGCACCCGCGTCTTGGCTGATGTTGCGGGTCACGACGGTGCTGATACCCATGTTCGGCAACAGCCCGAAGAGCGCGGCGATCCCCATGGCGTAGGCGTAGGCACCGAGGAGCTCGACGCCCAGGGTGCGGGCAATAATCACGGAGTTCGCCAGCGCCAGCACATAGGTGAAGGCGCGGCCGGTGAGCAACTGGGTGGTGACTCGCCCGAGAGATATCTGCTTCATGAAAGGCCGCCGCTTCTAGCCCGCATTTCTCAACGGTTTTCGTCGCGAGGGCGTGGGAAAGGGTGCGGGCGCAAGGCGCGCGCAGGGAGGGCACCGGAGGCGTATTGGACAATACGTCGAGGAGCCCGAGCAAGCGCAACGCAGCGAGCGCGCCCTTTCCCGCACCCGCAGCAGGAATCCGTTGAGAAATGCGGGCTAGCGGGCCAGGGTTTCACCACAGCCTGCTAGCCGCTGGCAGAGGCCGGCTGCGCGGGCGGACCGGATGGTTCTTGGTGTAGCGATAGTAGTGCCACGACGAGCCCGGCCAGAAGCCAAAACGGCTCCATGATGCGAACGATGATGAAGGTGTTCGCGCCGATGCCGTGCATGATCATTCCGGCAAGGCCGGCCAAGAAGCCGGTGGCCAGGGCCCACTCGAAGGTGTCGGCGGCCTCTAGCTGCAGCTGGCGGCCGACCCGATAGAGACGCCAGAGGACCCATGTGAGCGCCAAGAAGCCGAGCAACCCGGTTTCGATGATGGCGCGCGGGTACTGCGAGTCGATGAAGCCGAATCCGGTCACCCCCCAGCCGATCAGCGGATGCTCGGGGGCTTCCTCGGCGGCGATGACCCAGGATTCCAGCCGTGCCGCCGCCGAGGGCTCGATGGTGAAGCCGGCCACGGTGATGCTGTCTCGGGCGGCGCTCAGTGTGTAGCTGGCCCGCTGGATTATGGCCTGTGGTGGTGAGATCAGCATGAAGATGAGCCCCGCTGCTACCAGGGCGATGAAGGCGGTTTTCTGGCGGCAGAGCAGGGTGATCGCAAGCAACATGGCGCAGAACGCCAGCCAGGAAGTGCGCGAGTAGGTGTAGACCAGCGGCAGGAGCATGAGGCCCGCGAAGCCTCCCCAAGCTAGATACTGAAGGGGGCGCCGCGCCTCCGACATGAAGACCAGGGCCAGAGAGATCATCAACACCAGGTAGCCCCCGAGGGTGTTGGGCTCGCCTCCCTCACCTTCGAAGGGAGCGGTGACCCGCTGTCCGCTGGGAATCTGCAAGATGGCGATGACCGAGATGATCGCGGCGGTTATCAGGGCCGCCCAGAAGAGTCTCTCGATCTGGCGCCGGTCTCGCGCGTAGTTGACGACCAAGAAATAGATCACCATGTATTCGAAATACTTGAGCACGAAGAAGGTACCGGTCAGTGGTTGCACGCGGCCACCGAAGGTGCCGGCCGCAGTCGCCAGCGCGCAGATGCCGATGTAGGAGAAGATGGGGGCATTGAGTGGACTTCTACGAAGGACGCTGGCTTCTTTGAAGACGGCCAGTCGCACCAGCCAGGCGAGGGCGATGATGGCGATGACGTAGTCGTCGAAGCGAAGCGTGACACCCCGTTGCAGTGTGCCGCGTCCCGCCAGGTCCCCGGCGATGAACTCGGGGGACAGCAGCATGGAGAAGATCAGGATGTAGAAGCTTGCTTCCGCCGACCACAGGACGATCAGCAACAAAACGAATGCCGCCGTGGCTATCAGTGTGATCTGCATCGACGCGTTGGCAACCAGGAAAGCAGTGATAGGAACGAGCACGATCACTGCGCCGATTGCCACGATCAGGTGCTGCGGGATCGGCGTACCGGGGCGCCTGGAGAGAAGCGGAGAAACCGTTGCGCTTGACCCTTTGGCCATCGCGCCTAGCGCCTACGGCCGAAGAAACGGGCAGCAGTCTTGCCCAGCTTGAGCTTGAGCTTCACGCCCCGTCTCGAAGGTACGTTTTCGTAGCGGTAGTTATAATAGTAGTAGTCCGTGTCACGCAGGCTGGTTTCCGCCTCTGCCTTGACATCATTCATGACGATGCCCCAGATGTTCGCATGTACGTTGTCGAGGTGGCTCTTGGCGCGCTTGAGGACATCTCGGCCGACCTTGCCCACCTCGTATACCATCACCACACCATCAGTGTGTTCTGCCAGGATCGCCGAGTCGGTGACCGGGATAATGGGCGGGGTGTCGATGATGATGAGATCAAAGGCTTCACGAAGCTCAGCGAACAAGACGCCGGTGGCATCGCTGCTGAGTAGCTCGGCAGGGTTGAGCGGGTTCGAGCCGGAAGGCAGAACGTGAAGGTTGTCCATGCCCGGTGTCAGCATCACCACATCCATGCTGAGCTCACCCAGTAGTACATCCGAGAGGCTGCGGCTGGCGCTCTCCCAGGTGATGCTGCCGGTGAGCACGTCGGCCAGGCCCGGCTCTCTCTGGAGGCCGAAGATCCGATGCAGATCGGGCCTGCGCAGGTCGGCGGCGACCAGCAATGTCTTACGGCCCATTTGCGCGAAAGTCAGCGCCAGGTTGGCGGCGGTCGTCGTCTTGCCCTCCTCGAGCACCGAGCTGGTGACAATGAAGACGCGACCGTCGACCTTCTCTCGAGCCTGATCGACATTCGTTCGCAGGGCCCTGTACGCCTCCGACACCGGGCTGCGTGGATCGTAATGAGTCACCAGGCTCAGCAGGTTGTGGATGTCGGGGTGTTCGAGCAGCTGCGGAGCCGTACCACGAACAGCGCTTCTTATGGCATCGAAATTGATGGGCGGGATGATTCCGATCACGCGCAGGTCGAGCAACGCCTCGACGTCCTCGATCGCCCCGATGGAGGTATCCAGTGTCTCGACCACCATCGCCACGACGATCCCCAGCAGAAGACCGATGACTGCTGCCGCCAGGCCCTTGCTACCCCTTCCGGTCTCGGTCACCAGCGCGGCGTTCACGGCCCGTTCGATCACCGTGACCTCCTCGAGCTTTCCGGCATCTCGTAGCTGGGCCTGCTGCAGCTCCCTGCGGAGATCGTTGTAGAGAGTCTCGTTGACCTCGACGTTGCGCTGCAGTCGAGCCAGGGTCACGTCGTTCGCCGGCAACACCTGAAACTTCGCCTGCAGGCGGTCGCGTTGCCGCTGCGTTCGGTCTCGGGCAGCAGCGAAGGCGCTTCGCATGTCGGCCAGGGCCGCCTGGATCTGTTGCTCGAGGGCGATGACTTCGGGTGACCGTGGAGTCTGGTAAAGGAGCAGTTCGCGGCGCTTCGCCTCGCGGGCCATCACCTCGGAGCGGCTGATCTCGATGCGCGGATCGTCGATGGAAACGCGGTTCAACAGCTCCGGGCTCGGGATGGTGCCGGATTCGATCGCCTGGTCGAGCAATTCGATCTGGCGGTTGATGGCGCGGAGATCGTTTGCGGTGGCCTCGAGGTCCTCCTGAGTGCGGGCCACCTCGTCGGTGGCCAGGCTGATGGTCTCTGCGTTGTCGAGCTTGAACTGCGTGAGTTCTGTCTCCGCCGTTCGCAGGGCCGCCTCCGTTTCCGACAGCTTGTTCTGCAGAAAAGCCAGGCTGTCGATAACGGCCTTGTTGAGCTCGTAAGAGTTTCGCGTTGCGTAGGTGTCGAGGAGAGTGTTGAGCCATCGTATGGCTTGATCGGGTCGAGGTCGCGTGACGGAGATCTCGAGAATGCTCGTCGCCGGGATGACCTCGGCGCGGATCGAGGAGCGCAGTGCCTCGATGTGGCCAACGTAGTCCTGTCGCCGCATCAGTTCCTCGTCGCTGATCGGGATCTTCCGCCCGCTGGCATCGGCCTCTTGCTGGATGAGTCCGAGGTTGATGGCGACCTCCTTGAGCACCTCTCGGCTGGTCAGCACCTCGGCGTGGGTGTCGAGTCGACTACCCCCTCCCAGCGACGAGTAGAAGACCTCGACCATGGCCTCCGTCGGCAGAGCGCGGGACGAGATCTGGAGCTTGCCGCGAGCCTCGTACAGGAGCGGCGGAACCGGCGTGAGGAAGTAGCCGAGCAAGCCGGCCAGCACCGGCATCAAGATGATGATCCACTTCCGCTTCTGGAAGATGCGGATGTAATCGCGGAGGTTCAGCTCGTACTGCATGTGCGGCTACTCTCGCGCTCCACCGTTGGTTACCGGACGATGATGATGACGACAGTGGCAACGAGGCTGGCAACAGTGATCAGGCGGGCGAATATGGTCGAGAATCGCTCTGGTCTCTTGGGCACAAAGACGACGTCGCCTCGCTGCAACGGAACGTTCTCACTGAAGTTGGCTCTTTTCGCGATCGCCTCGACGTTCACGGGGACGACGATGGTTCCGCCGGCTTGCCGGCGGGCGATGGAAGTGTTCTTGGGGTCGGCTGCCGGGGAGAAAGCCCCTGCCTGGGCGAGAGCGTCCATGACGCTCATTCCTTCGGCAAACGAGAAGACCCCCGGGCGGGTGACTTCTCCGAGAACGTAGTAGCGTCCCGACCCGATCTCGCGGGAGGGAACCATGACCACATCGCCGGTCTCCAGCACCGGATTCTGGTCGGCACGAGCCCGTATCACCGCCGCGGCCAGGTCGAGCCGCACCTCGGTGTCGCCGCGAATCAACCGGACATCGGAAAGATCGGCGTCCGGGGTGGGCCCTCCGTGGTCGTAGACGAACTCGGCGACCGTGGTTTTCCCGGTCAGGGAGTAGTCACCTGAGCCGGTGGCGACACCGACGTTGATGCGGATTTCACCCAGTAGTGTGGCTATCCAGGCCCGGTGCTCCTCGACCTCGACCTGGATGTAGGCGGTCGGAGCGAACTCCCGGTAGCGCTCGATGAGAAAATCGGCGAGCTCGGTCGGCGCCAACCCGGCTGCGATAACCGGGCCGATCTGGAAGCGGGGTACGTAAACTGTGCCATCGGGTTGAACCCGGAGCCGCGCCTCTCGCTGTTCGGGACCGAGGTAGCTGGTCACCCTCAGAAGATCGCCCCGGCCGATTCGGTACTCGGGCACTCCGTTGACCAGCTTGAAGGTGGAGTTCTCCTTCGCTTCACCGAGCAGCGTGCTCGGCGCCGCTGGCCGTGCCGAATCATCTGTGTCCGCTGAGTCACTGGCAGCGACGCCGAAGTCGTCTGCATCCCCCGAGCGCTGGGCGGCCACTTCCTCCACCGTCAAACCCTGCTCGACCAGCTGATCCTCGTATTCGCCCAGTAGGGCTTCAATGTCTTGTTGATCTCGAGGCGGTTTCGACCCTCCGCCAACGCAACCGGAGCTGGCCAGCGGTGCCATCAGCAAGACTGCGAGTAAGCGCTTCCAACCGGGCAGCGGAGCGCGACGGCCGGTGGTGATGCCATGGGATGTGATGCTCCGAGAAGGCATCGTTCCTCCTACGATTGTCCAGTACGGTCGGGCCCGGCAGCAGTGCCTGCATGCAGAGCCTTCACTAGCCCGAGCTTCTCGAGGTCGGTTATTGCCAGCGGTCGGGATATATAAATGTGCGGGGTGTCAACCAGCTCGATGTCCCTGGGCGGTTTCGTCGGCTTGCCGTTGCCGTCGATGAGCACGCGCACTACAGGCCGCATCGGGTTGCGCTTCTTGAACGCGATCACCTCGGCAACTTCGCCGGTGCTCAGGCACACGTAGGTGCCGATAGGGAACAGGCCGACGCAGCGAACCAAACCTTTCAGAACTTCGCGGCCGAACTTGTCAGCCATCTGCATGAGGGTTTGCACCCCGTAATTCGCGGTTCCCGTCAGGATGCTCTTGTACGGGCGTGGATGTACAAACGCCTCGAAGAAATCCACCGCCCCGAGGATCCGCGCCTCCGTCAAAATATCCTCGCCCCTCAACCCCATAGGATAGCCGCTTCCATCCATGCGCTCATAGACCTGCAGCACAATTTCTGCAGTCGGCTCGTACGGCTCCCCCAGGGCCCGAAGGATGTCGTGACCATATCTGGGTCGCCTCTTCATTGTTTCCCATTCGCCGGGTGTGAGGCTGTCCGTCTTGTACAGCATTCCATCCGGCAATCGGACGCTGCCGACGTCGTGGGTGAGGCCCGCCATGCAGCAGGTGATCAAACGGTAGCGCTCGAGGCCCAACTCGCGCCCGATCTGCACCGCCAGGATCGCCACATTGACCGAGTGAGGCAAGATGAAACCCTCACCCTGTGGGTAGATTCCCATGGCCAGCCGGAGAAGATCGTCGTCGACCTTGGTCGCCTCGACGAGGAGCACGGCGGTTTCTTCCAACTCCACCGTTGTCGACCGTAGGCGACCAGGGGCTATGGACTCCATGACCGCTGCCTCGAAGAACTGCGATACCGCATGGAGGGCTCTGCTGTATAGAGTGGACGAGGGGGCAGACCGGTCCCCTGGCGTCGCCTCGTGCGTCGGCGGCGCGGCTTGCGGCACCGTTGCTGCGGCCTGTGGCGATGCCTCATGCGTCGGCGGTGTCGCCGCCGCAGCCATGGGTGGTGCCGGTGGGTCGGGTTCTGGCCGGATGGCGGCCTGCGAGCTGGCGGATGCCGCTGGCGCCTGTGGGTTGGGCGGTGGCGACTCTTCCCTCACCGTGCCCTTACCCGCCGGACGGCTGCCGCGGAACTCCCGGTACGACTTGAGCAGCTGGGTGAGGTCAGCCATCGCCAGTCATACCCATATGGAGCCGATGATGTCGGGGCCGATGACCTGGAGCTTGCGCTGACAGCCCATCATCAGCGCCAGATCGCAGAGGTTGTTGATGCGGCGCGGGATGCCGTTCGAGTTGCGATGGATCAGCTCCAATGCGGCGACGGTGAAGATCTGCCGGCTTCCGCCGCATCGCTCCAGGCGGTAGCTGATATAAACCATGGTTTGGTTCAAATCGAATTCCTGCAGGCGGCACTTGACGGCGAAGCGCTGGGCAAGCTGGGGGATGTTGGAAACCCGATTCCACAGATCGTCCTGACCTGCCAGCAACAGGGTCACCAGATTGCGATCATTGAGTTGATAGTTGAGCAATAGCCGTAGCTCTTCGAACAGGGAATCGAGCGGTAGAGATTGCGCCTCGTCGAGCACCACGAGGTTGTGCTGCCCGTTGCGAGCGTTCTCGATAAAGCGGTTGCCGAGCAGGTTATAGAGCTCTGATTTCTCGACCTCCTCCGGCTGCGAGCCATCATCCAACTGCTCGAGTATGTGACGGAACAGCGCCTTGCCCTCCAGCATGGGATAATTGATCAACACGGTGTTGAACAGTTCGAGGTCGAGGCGATTCAGGAGCACGCGGATCATGGTGGTCTTGCCGCTGCCGTACTCGCCGGTCAGCAGCGCCGCCGCCTTGTGCTCTTGCAGGGCATATTCGAGTAGGTTCAGAGCCCACGCATGGCTCTCGGAGAGATAGAAGCTCTCCGGGTCCGGGACATTCTCGAAGGGACGACCCGTCAGATTCCAGTGTCCCAGGTAGTATCCCGAATCGTTGCTCATCACCATGGCCTCGTTCTGCAAGACCGCTTCGGGCCCTTGTCCTGCCCGGCTTCCCCTGCGCTAGATAGGGGTGCCGCGCCTACAGATTGGTTGTCGAAGATGATCGCTAGATGAAGCTTCGATCCCTTGTGCCCCGGGAGGCATGGCCCATGGGCGAGAGAAGGGCGGATCGGCGGGTTCGGTCGATGAGGTCTTCCGAGCACACATGTACCTGGGGTTCCTCGGTGAGTGCTGCTACCTATTCTGCCTCCAACACACCCCAGCTACGGAGAATATTCTAGAAGCAACCTCGAAGCACGGTCAATCCCTAAACCACAATGCCCCGGGGCACTCGTTCGCCGACCACCCGTCGCGGCCGGGAATCTAGCCCGCGCAACGCCGCCGACGCAGGCCTATCGGCGCCTGCAGCAGCAGACTG